>PMWR01000395.1 GCA_003166055.1 Acidobacteriaceae bacterium | reverse complement strand
GCAGGCGGTAGAGGCGGTGTGCCCAACCACCGATGATGACGACCTGATCTAGCCACGGTTCGAGGGCGTCGACCAGGCGGGCGAAATACTCGACATCCGATTGGACGACCATTACGGTTTCTCCTCGAAGATCGGCGCAAGAACGCGGTGGCGGATCTCTTCGGCCTGTGCCTCGCCGCGGGCCGGATGGGAGCTCACGTCCAGCCAAACCTGCAGGATGTCAGCAACCGGAACGCCGCCGCGGACGACTGCGGCGCGGAAGACGGATTCCCGGAAAGCGGGAATGCGCACGTAAACGTCCGGTCTTTGTTCCGCGCCCTCCGGTGAGAGCCCCATGCGGCTGAGGACTTCCCGGTCCAAGCTTTCGAGATAGAAGTAAGGCGGAACGCCGTGCACGAAACCGAATCCGAGGGATTCGGCTGCCGCGAAGAGCCCGAGACAGGCGCGTGGCGCCGGCTCGTTCTTTACGTTTGGCTGAACACGATAGGAGTGAAGCGCCGCCGGCAGCTGGCGCTGGCTCTTCACCGGAATGATCCAGCGCAAGGGCAGCTCGGGTGAGCCGCGCAGGTGTGCCGCCTGCCATCGGTGCAGCAGCTCTTTGCGGCGCACCAGGCGCAACGGCCCATCACGTTCGTCGAGAAAACCTTCCTGCCGCAACTGGCGTACGAAACGGAAGGCGCTCATCACGGAGACCTCGGCTGCGGCCGCAAGCTCCGAAGCGTTGCGATATTCTCTCCGCGGCGCGCGAAGAAGATCCTCGGAAAGCAGGGGCGCGAGCAGGACCTTGAGCATCCACTGGCTGAGATCGGAGAACAGGTACGCCGACTCGGGCGGAGGGAGCTTCTGTCGATGCGCCCGGCGGGGAGGTGCGGCATTGAGTTTTTCGAGACCGGGCCCGACGAAGTGCCGGAAGCCTTCGCGGTCGAGGATGCCGACTGCGACGTCGGGCGCGAACTGGGAGAGAAAACTGACCANNTAATTATCGTGGCCGTGGTAATTATCATGGCCGCGTTAACCGTAGAAGTCAAGGCCAGCCCTGCCACATTCTCTTAGAAGAGGCACGATGGAACCGCAACTCAAAGGCTCGCAGGTGCGGTTCGGAATGGAGCGGCATCGTGGAGGCGGCGGCTGACCCGGTCTACTTTTCCCGAGCGCCGTGGGAGGCGACGACGGTCTGGTTGCCTACCGCGTCAATTTGGGCGAAGAGCGCTTTCCTCAAGAGCGACCAAGAGGTTATCGATCAGATGTGGCGAATCGCCTGGAGACACAAATGAAGAATGCACCGTTCCCAGCCATTGCAGACGGAACTGATGTATAAAGGTCAGAGAATACTTCAGATCGTCCGCGGAATGGATTCGGAAGATGCAACTGCTGGGATTCTGGGAGTTCCTGAAATTCTTTGTACGCGATTTGTACGCAAACCAGGCAATCGTGGAATTCGGTGAATTTCAGGCATTCGCAGTATCAGTAACTTGAGTGTTTTCAGTGCTGTTGGCGGGTTCGACTCCAGCCAATCGCCTTGTCCCAGGAACTGACGCGATTGCTTAATAAAGTGGGCAGTTCCGGTTATCAATGCAAGTTAGAACCGTTGCCCGCCCGTACCGACATGGCCTGCACACCTGGCGTTTGTGCTTCGAGCTGCCAACCACCTCCAAGCGACTTATACAGCTGAATCAGACTTCGGTACTCATCGCCGCGCGCTTCCGCGAGCGTGAGTTCTGCCAAATAAAGCGATCGCTGGCCATCGAGGACTTCGAGATACGTGGTAGTGCCGCCCTGATACCGAACCTTGGAGATGCGAACTGTCTCCTGCAGGTCGGCCACTGTGGCTTGCTGGCGCATTCGTACTTCGTGGTTTTTCTGATAACCGACCAGAGCGTCAGACACATCTCCAAAAGCACGCTGAATCGTCTGGCGGTACCCGATGAGAGCTTGCTTGTTTTCGGATTCCGCCAGGTGCAGGTTGCCGCGCAGCGCTCCGCCGGTGAAGATTGGCTGACTCACCTGGGCGCCATACGACCAAATGCCAAGATGCGTGCCCATGAGGCTTGAGAAGGCACTGCTCCGGCCAAATGCTCCACCGCCGGATCCAGTCAATGCTATCTGCGGAAAGAACTCCGCCTTGGCGACTCCAATGTCCGCATTCGTTGCGACCAGAACTTGTTCGGCCTCGCGAATGTCCGGCCGGCGTTCGAGCAGAGCTGAAGGAAGGCCTGGTGATACTTCGGGCGGCAACGATTGCTCAACCAAAGGCAGCCCACGCTGCACAGCTTCGGGGTAGTCGCCGATCAAGATACTGATGGAGTTTTCCTCCTGCGCAATCTGCCGCTCCAAATCCGGTATCTGTGCGTTTGCAGTGTCGAGAACCTGCTGGGCCTGCAGAACATCAAGCTTTGTCGCGACCCCGTGTTCCAGACGATGATTTGTTAGCTTGACCGAGTCAGTTTGTGTCTTCACCGTGTCGCGCGTGATCTGCAGTTGCAGGTCGAGTTGAAGCAGCGTGTAGTAATCCGCCGCGATGTCGCTGACCAATGTGAGAGTTACTGTCTGCTTCGCGTCTTCAGTAGCCAGCAGTTCGCCCCGCGAAGCTTGTGTCGCACGCCGCAGCTTTCCGAACAGGTCAAGCTGAAAGGCCGCATCCGCGGTCAGAGTAAGGAAGTTGTTGTTCGTCTGCGTATCCGGATCCTTGCCGCCGTTGAAATTGGCGTTTCCCCCAACCTGGAGAAACAGGCTGGATCGTGTGACGGCGAGCTCAGCGCGAGCGGCGTTGATGCGCTCTGCAGCAAGCTGCAGATCGTAGTTCCGCTTGAGCCCGGTGCGAATGAGCTCCTGCAGCTTCGGATCATGGAAGGCCTCCCACCAGGGAAGGTCGGCAAATGAGGACGCCTCTGTTTGCGGCTGTGGGCAAGGCGCAAGGGTGCGAAAGTTCGTCGGGGTGCGCACATCCGGCCGATGATAGTTCGGGCCAACCATGCAACCGGACAGCGAGCAGACAGTCATCGCGACAACAATGAATGCCGCGAATCCTGTGATCCGCGATCCTAATTGTCTATGATCGGATTGCTTTTTGAAGGGATTCATGTCAGTCTCCCGCCTCCGGAACCGCAGTTGCCGGCAGCGATGATGACGCTGCCTCTCGCCGGGCGCCGGACCATTTCTCGACGAGGTAGAAAATCGCCGGGATGAAGAAGATTCCGATGGCACTTGCTGCCAGCATTCCTCCGATGACAGTGGTGCCCATGATCTGGCGCGCTACCGACCCAGCGCCAGTGGCCGTCCACAGCGGAATGCATCCGAAGATGAATGCCAACGAAGTCATCAGGATTGGCCTCAGGCGCAGTCTCGCACCCTCAAGGGCGGCATCGGCCAGCGGCTTACCTTTCTCGTATTCTGCCTTTGCAAATTCGACAATCAGAATGGCATTCTTCGCCGCGAGCCCAATCAGCATGACCAGTCCGATCTGCGAGTAGATGTCGTTCTCGATCTGCACGAGATAAGGCGGGAGGAAGTACCCGAGCAGAGTCCTGCGAAGCCAGAGTACAAAGAACGCTCCGAAGACTGCAACGGGAGTGCTGAGCAGCACGCTGAATGGCAATGACCAGCTTTCGTACAGCGCGGCAAGAATGAGAAATACAAACAACAGAGATAACCCGAAGACGACCGTCGGCGGAACGCCTTCGCGCGCCTTTTGCTCTTGAAATGAGATTCCGGAGTAATCAAATCCCATTTCGCGCGGCATGGTTTGCTTGAAGACTTCTTCAAGAGCCGCAGATGCCTGATCAGCGCTATAACCCGGAGCCGCGCTGCCATTGGTCTGCGCCGAGCGGTATTCGTTGAACCGCAGGGTGAACTCAGGTCCCAGGCGCGGCCTCATGGTTGTAAGTGTGGAAAGAGGAACGTTTTCGCCCTTGCTATTGCGCACGTAGAACTGGCCAATGTTTTCAGCGCGAGCGCGGTCCTCCCCTTCGGCCTCGATGTACACCTGCCACTGCCGGCCAAAGCGATTGAAGTAATTCACGAAATATCCGCCCATGAATGTCTGGATGGTGCGGTACACATCGTTCAGAGCGACCCCCTGCTTCAAGACCTTGTCGCGATCTACGTCAACGAATTCCTGCGGAACACTGGGCAGGAATGTCGTACTCAGGGTGCCGATCTCCGGCCGCTTGCGCGCTGCTTCGAGAAATGTATTGAGATTCTTAGCCAGAAATTGAACGTCTCCGCCTGACCGATCTTCGAGCATGAAGGTGAAACCGCCTGAGGTCCCCACGCCCGGAATCGCGGGAGGAGAAAAGCCAAACACAACTGCCGCAGGCAACTTGCCGAATTCGCGATTAAGGTGGGCTTTGAGCGTCTGGAATTGCTGATCCCGCGTTTGCCGCTCATCCCAGGGCTTGAAGGTGACGAAAAATGTAGCGTTATAGCTGGTGCGGACAAAACTCAACAAGCTGAACCCGACCAAGCATGTTGAATTCTGGACACCGGGCGTATCTCTGATGATCCTTTCAACATCCTGCACAACCGCAGTGGTCCTTTCCAGCGACGCCGCGTTGGGGAGTTGAACATTGACGTAGGCGTACCCCTGGTCTTCGTCGGGAAGAAAGCTCGTCGGAATACGACTCGAGAAGAAGCCCGCGGCAACACCAAACAAAAGCAGCAGCACGGCAACAAAAACACCCTTCCGTACTAGCACCGCGCTCCAGCTTACATATCCCCTCGTGAGTCGATCAAAGAAGCTGTTGAATCCGTCGAAGAACCTCTGCAAGAGGCCATCGCTCGGTTTCCGGGGCCGTAGAAGCAGCGCAGCAAGCGCCGGGCTGAGCGTGAGCGCGTTAAACGCGGAAAGCAACACGGAAATGGCGATCGTCACCGCGAACTGCTGATAGAGGCGGCCCGTGATTCCAGGGATGAATGCAGTCGGCACAAACACCGCGGACAACACTAGTGCAATGCCAATCACCGGGCCTGAGAGCTCCTGCATGGCTTTCAAAGCCGCTTCTTTTGGACTCAATCCTTCTTCGATGTGGCGCTCCACACCCTCGACAACCACGATTGCGTCATCGACTACCAGCCCGATCGCCAGCACCAGGCCGAAAAGCGAAAGTGTGTTAATCGAAAATCCGAAGAGAGGAAAAAGCACGAATGTGCCGATCAGCGAAACAGGAACAGCCAGGAGGGGAATGAGAGTCGAGCGCCATCCCTGGAGGAAGAGGAATACCACGAGAATCACCAGCACCAGCGCGATAACGAGGGTCTCAACAATCTCCTTGATTCCCTGGGTCACGGCGCGGGTAGTGTCGAGCGCGACAACAGAATCCAAATCATCGGGGTATCGCTGGCTCAGCTGCGCCAAGAGCTTCTTGACCCCGTTGGCTGTTTCCACGGCATTGGAGCCAGGCAACTGATACACCGCAATGACAGCGCTGGGTTTGCCATTGAACCGTCCGGCAATGCTATAGTCCTGCGCCCCAAGTTCAATCCGGGCCACATCGCGCACGCGTACCATTCCGCCGTCGGGTGTTTCGCGTACCACGATCTGCCCGAACTCTTCGGGCGAGACGAGCCGGCCCTGGGCCAGCACCGTGTGCGTGAATTCCTGCCCTTTGGGCGCTGGCTCGCCGCCTGCTTTTCCAGCCGGATTCACCGTATTCTGCGCCTGCAACGCGTTGATGATCTCCGGAACTGTGACGCCAAGCTTCGACAGCTGGTCGGGCTTCACCCACAGGCGCATAGCGTATTGTCCGGCGCCGAATACCTGCACGTTGCCGACGCCAGGCGAGCGCAAGATGGGATCGGTCAGATTGATGTATGCGTAATTCGCAAGGAACTTGGCGTCGTAGGTACTATTTGGCGAGTAGACGGCGATGAGCATCAAAGGCGCGGTAACCGACTTACGGACCGTGATGCCGTAGTTCGTCACATCAGTCGGAAGCTGCGAAACGGCCTGGGTCTCCCGGGATTGCGCGAGAATGAAATCGTTGTTGGGATCGGTCTTTACATCGAAGTCAACAATCAGGCTGGTGGTGTTGTTGCCGGTTGCATTCAGCGAGTACATGTAGTTCATGTTGTCCACCCCGTTCATCTGCTGTTCGAGGGGAGTGGCGACCGCTTGTTCCAGCGTCTGCGCGTCGGCGCCGACATATGTGGCCAAGACTTGAACCTCTGGCGGCGCAATGTTGGGAAATTGCGCGACCGGCAGGGTCAGAATCGTCAATGACCCCACAAGTACCAGGATGATGGAGATGACTATTGCCATGATGGGCCGATTGATGAAGAACCTTGACATCGCTCACCTGCCCTTGCTTGCGTTAAACGGGATCGGATTCACCTGCATCCCTGGGCGTACCTTCTGGATCCCTTCGGCAACCACACGCTCTCCCGGATTCAGCCCTTCGGTCACGATTCGGTCCGAGCCGAAGGCTTCGCCGATCTTCACCGTACGAATGGAAACCTTGTTATCGCTGCCCACTACGGCAATCTGGTAGCCGCCCTGCAACTCCGACACTGCGCGTTGAGGCACCAACAGAGCACCCGTTTGCATTCGGATGATCGCTCGAACCTTCCCGTAGCCGCCAGGGCGCAGTATGTTGTTCGGATTGGAAAAGAGTCCAGCGAGCCGAATAGCGCCGGTGCCCTCATCCACCTGGCGATCCGCAAAGTAGAACTGGCCTTCGTGCTCGTAAGTGGATCCATCGGCCAGGATCAGCTGAAGCCGAAGAGCTTTGTCGGCGGCTTCGCGGCTGGTTTCGGATGGAAATCGCTTGCGCCATGCGAGGTATTGAGGCTCACCCACCGTGAAGTAAACCTTGATAGGGTCAATGGTCGAAATAGAAGTGACCGTTCCGCTACCGGGAGTTACCAGCGCGCCTACCTGCAACTGGGCCTGGCCGGCGATTCCGTCGATAGGCGCAACAAGGCTCGTGAATCCGAGATTGATCTTCGCCGTTTCAACCGCGGCTTCATCGGTCTGGATTTGTGCCTTTGCGGTCTCCACCGTAGCCAAAGCGGCAAGATTATTTTGCACAGCATTGTCCAGGTCCTGTTGGCTCGCCGCCTGCTCTCGTGCCAACGGCGTGTAGCGCTTTACGTCGAGTTCTGTACGCCCCTGCACCGCTTGCGCATTCGTCAGCATGGCCTTCGCTTGTTGCAGTTGACCTTCGGCTTGGTCTAGTGCAGCCTGGAACGGCCTCGGGTCAATTTGAAATAGCAGTTGGCCTTTCCTCACGAACGATCCTTCTTGATAACCCTGTTTCAACAGGTAGCCCGTCACCTGGGCTCTTACATCGGCGTCCACTAACCCGTCGAGCGTCCCGATCCAATCGCCGTAGATCGGCACGTCCCTCTGCCCCGCCTGAACGACCTCAACTATTGGAGGATTCATCGTTGGAGTTGCGGATGCGCTTCGGGTCGGATGAATGGCGTCCGCGATCAAGGCGATAACGCCAGCGCCAAGTACCACTCCAATTGTTAGATTGCGCTTCATTAAGCTGGTCATTTTCACCTGCCTCACAACATCTTGCATGCTGACGGATTCGATTCCATTGAATGAAGTTTCGGATCTATACTTTGGTATTACGGATGAGGTTTTGGAGCGATTCTCCACGCGCACCGAGACGAGACTCGAGAATTCTGGCTTGTAGCCTCCGTGATGTCCAACCGATCGCCAATCAGCAAGGAAGAAATGCGGGCTCTGATCCGCTCCAACACTCACTGAACATGCTGTCGAAGCTCGCTTCTTGCCCGGAGTAGCCTTGACTTCACCGCGGGAACCGAAATGCAGAGGGATTGTGCAATCTCGTTCATCGACAGATCGCCGGACCGGCGTAACTCGACAACTTCACGATGTCCTGGTCGCATCCTGCGAATAGCCTTTGTGAGTCTTTCCTCGGTCTGTCGCCGGGCGTAGGACTGCTCGGGGTTGTCGCGATGATCTCGACACTCAAACGCATCGCTCAGCCCATCGGTTGGGATTAGTTCATCGATTGGAAGCGTGTGGGAGCTCCGTCTTTTTCTTAGCAACATCAGCGCAGAATTGATTGCGATTCGCGTAAGCCAAGTCGAGAAGCTCGATCTGGATTCGAAAGTGTGAAGGTGAGTGAACGCCTTCATGAATGAGTCCTGAAGAACGTCCTCCGCATCCTGCCAGTTGTTTGTGATTCGGTAGCTCTTGAGCAGTAGCCTTCGAGAATGGCGTTTGCTCAGCTCGACGAAAGCCTGAGAGTCGCCGCACCGGGCGGCGGACACGAGCACTTCGTCTGTTACTTCATTCGAGTTCGACAACATGGTGTTGTTGCGGCCTTCAATCGCAGATAGAATCACGGCGTGGTCTCCTCTGTTGAAGAATGTGCAATGTTTGAAAGCTATGCGGGGCTTTGTGTCTGTTAGAAATGGTCGATATCGACGATGGCCTGGACGAATGCTTCCGGCGCCTCTTGAGGCAGATTGTGGCCAACTCCGCCCTTAACGGTTCTGTGTTCATATTTGCCGGAGAATTTCCTGGCATAGGAACTGGGATCCGCGTGCGGCGCGCCATTTGCGTCGCCTTCGAGAGTGATAGTGGGAACTGTGATGGCCGAGGCTTCACCAAGCCGCTTTTCCAGCTCGTCGTATTTCCGCTCCCCATCAGCGAGGCCGAGACGCCAGCGGTAATTGTGGATTACGATCTTAACGTGATCCGGGTTGTCGAACGATGCTGCGCTGCGATCGAAGGTGGCGTCGTCGAATGCCCACTGCGGCGAAGCGAGTTGCCAGATGAGCTTTGCAAATTCACGCCGGTATTTCTCATACCCGGCCTCACCGCGCTCCGTTGCAAAGTAAAACTGATACCACCATTGAAACTCAGCCTTCGGTGGCAGTGGAGTCTTGCCGGCTGACGGACTTCCGATCAGATAGCCGCTCACAGAGACGAGAGCCTTGCAGCGTTCCGGCCAGAGGGCAGCGATGATGTCGGCCGTTCGCGCGCCCCAATCAAAGCCCGCGATAATCGCACTTTGGATCTTGAGGGCGTCCATCAGCGAGATAATGTCGAGAGCCACCGCCGATGGCTGGCCATTGCGGAACGCGTCACTCGAAAGAAAGCGCGTCGAGCCATAGCCGCGCAAATGAGGGACGATGACCCTGTAGCCCAACGATGCTAGCAGCGGGGCAACATTGACAAAACTGTGAATGTCATAGGGCCACCCGTGCAAAAGAATGACAGCCGGGCCATCGGCGGGACCATCTTCTGCATACCCAATATTCAGGAGTCCAGCGTCTATCTGCTTTATCGAGGCAAGCGATGTGTTTGTCCCCGCCTCAAGGGTCGGCAAGTTCGACGCAGCTGTCTTGGACAGCGGCTGGCTCTCGCCCGCGAAGAGCGCACTCGGTGCGAGCAGCACCGCTCCTGCCGAAACTCCAGCAATGGCGAATTTGCGACGAGAAATCCTGATTGATTCCGTTTGCTTCATGGCGATTGTCTCCTTGATGCTGCGTGAACCTATTGCCGGCGAGACGTGTCGATGGCGTCGTCAGTTGTGGTCATGGGATGTGCTTCCACCCGGAACTGTGAAGGTAACAACCTGCTGATCCAGAGGCCGATGGTTTGCATTGACCAGTTGGATCAGAACCTTGTGCGGCCCAGGCGCAAGGCCATTGATAATGACCGGTACACCGCTTGCATCTGCCCAGTGCCAGGCGGCGTCATCGACAGTCACATGGATGTGCCCAATCCTTGGAACCACCGCAAGTGCGGCCGGTCCAAATACCGGCAGGATTTGCAGGTTCTTCGCGTGATAGGGAAGGAACAGAACGCCACGCGAAAGCGGCTCTGCCTTGGGGGCGTCGACAATGAGCTTTGCCGCCGGCTGGCTCTGAGAGATCCCAACAGTTGGCGGCACAGGCAATGCGCTCTCAATTTGCGCATGGGCTGACTCAGGACCAGGAACCCCCGGTATCGTAAACTCAACGGAGCCTTGATCGAGCAATTGATGGTTCGCGCTCTCCAGTTGAATCAGGACCTTATGCGGCCCGGATGGGAGGCTGTTCATAATCACGGGTTCTCCGCTCGCGTCGACCCAGACCCACGAGGCATCATCCAGGGACACATGAATGTGTCCGACTCGCGGAGACACGGCAAGGGCGGCAGACCCGAACACCGGCGCCAGGTGCAGATTCTCCGCACGATATTGAATCACCACCCGTCCATGAGACAGCGGTTCGGCCAAAGGCGGATCGATGACGATCTTCGCCGGTGGTTCGTTTTGAAGCGGCTTGACAGCCGCTGCTCCACGCACTTCCCTGGCAGTTTGCGCAGCACCCGACGCCACAGCCAGGCAGCCTATGATGACCAGCACACTCAACCACCACGAGCGGCCTTGATGGATACGGCTTTGCATCCTGCTCGATTCTCTATGCTCCATTTCTCTTCTCCTCAATTGGATTGCCCTTCGAGAGCGCTCCAGTGCAAGACAGTTACGATTAAGCCAGAAGCGCGAAGACGAATCTATTGGACGATGGTGTTGGTCGATACCTTGGTATCAGTCACCGCGATCAACCGAACGTGAAGTCAAAAGCCTCTACACCAGCTCCGAGAAATTCGATCTCGAAGGCATGATCCGCAATGGGATCTGACTGCCGAACCAGTTGATATAGCCGCTGCTCGGTCACTGTCCCGTTGCCTTGATCGTCAACGTCACTGCCGTGAGCAGAGCCTGGCGCCTGGCCGTCGATTAGGATCCGAAAGCGAACGGATGTCCCTTGCACTGGTGGTCCCATCACAAGATGAAGATCCCGTGCGTGAAAACGGTACGCGATTCGCCCGTTGTCCGTGTTGAGTGCAACCGCTTCCCTTGCGACGGTCCACTCACCCTGAAGGGCCCAATGGTTGAGCCCTAACCGCGTGGGGTATTCGTAGCCATGGCTCTTCTTCACCCGAGCTCCACCAGGGGATGAAAATCCCTCAGAAAGCTCGTAGCCGGTATAGGTCTCAGGGGACTTCAGGCTGCCCCAATCGGCGGGGGCTTCTATACCTTGGGCATTGACTGAAGTAGGTTGAGTGTCGATGTCGCGGGCACCGGCCTCGACCAGCAACTCCTGAATGATCCTCTCCGACAGTTCGTAACCGCCTTCACCTAATTGATGGTGTCGAATGTGCCCCCGCGCATCGGCGAAGTAAAGAGCCGGCCAAGCCTCATTGTTGAAAGCCCGCCATATTGCGTGATCGTTATCGACTGCGATCGGGTAATCGATCCTCATGGCATGGATCGCCCAGCGGATGTTATCGATGTTCTTCTCAAACGAGAACTCTGGCGCCTGCACACCGATCACCACCAATCCCTGGTCCTTGTACTTGTTCGCCCACGCGCGAACGTAGGGGAGTGCGCGTAGGGAGTTAATGCAGGTATAGGTCCAGAAATTGACGAGCACTACCTTTCCACGCAGACCCGCAGCCGTCAAGGGTTGCGAGCTGAGCCATGTTGTCGCAACGCCGAATGAAGGCAACTCGCCTTCGACAGGCAATCTGCTCGGTGTGAGTGCCTGTGCCATCGCACAACCAGCTGAGCCGAATCCGGCCACAGCCATACTCATCGCCGCCATTGAAAGAAGCCGGCGGCGATCATGGTCGATTTCAGTCGTCATGAGTTTGCCTCCACCTGGACCTAGAGCACCATTGATTGATGTGTGTCGTTCGTCGGCGACGAAATGCCATAGCGAGTCGCCGGTGAAGTCAGCGACAGCTTCGGTATCATGTATTGCCGAGCGGCCTCATAGGCATCCCAGTCGGCAATATCCGGTAGTGAAGGTATAGTGACCAGTTCGCCTTTATCCAGGCCTGCAATTGCGGCGTCGACTAAGTCGTCGGCCGTCATGACTATTTGAGAGGGAAGGTGTTCGACTGGAGTGCCGGCGATGCCCCAAAACTCCGTGGCCGTTGCACCGGGGAGAACCGCCTGAATGCGGATATGATTCGCAGCAAGCTCTTTATGGAGCGAGAGGCTAAAGGCCAGGACGAATGCCTTGGTGGCTCCGTATACGCCGTTCAGCATTTCGGGTACGATACCCACGATCGAAGAAATGTTGATGATCGTTCCGCTGTTGCGCCTGAGAAACTCCGGCACCAGCGCATAGGTCAAGCGCACCACTGCGGTAACGTTGAGGTCGATCATCTCTGTCATCTTGTCGATGTTGGAGTTGATGAGCGGCGCGGTTGCGCCGAAGCCTGCATTGTTGACCAGCACGCTGATTCCGTCGTCAGTGCGCAGCACCTGTTCAACCCGAGCGAGTTCTGAGTCGGTATTGAGGTCAGCAACAATGATCTCGATGGAGCGCCCAGTCTTAGCGGTGAGCAGTGTAGCAATCGCAGTAAGCCTCTCTCGATTGCGGGCCACGAGGATCAGATCAAGACCCCGGTGTGCCAGCCGGTCGGCGTAGATTGCGCCGATTCCGGAAGAGGCTCCTGTGATCAGCGCTTTACCCACTGTGCTTCTATTCGCGGGCGAAGTTTCCATTTGGCTGTGGTCATGGTTGGTTTCATTTGACATTCTTTACTCTCCACTTGAGAAACGATCCGTCCGATTGAGACGGGGATTGAAAGCCGGCGAAAAGCCTGCCTCAGGCCGCGCTGGTTACGATGTCGTCATTGGGCTGCGTCACTGCCACATGGATTGCGACATCGATATTCCCGCGAGTTGCTTTGGAATACGGACAGTTCTTTTCCGCTGCATCTATGAGAGCCTTGGCGACTTCAAGTTCAAAGCCCGGAAGGCTGACGTTGATGCGGGCTTGAAGAAAGTGGCCGTCCTCACCATTCACCAGGTCTACCTCCGCATCAATGGCTAGATTCGCCGGGAGATTGACCTTTCTCTTGCCGGCTTGGATATTGATTGCCGAAAGGAAGCAAGCCGACCAGCCGGCAGCCAGAAGCTGCTCAGGGTTTGTGCCTGCTCCGGGTAAGCCAGGAATGGAAAGCTTGATATCCAGGCGACCATCAGAACTGCGGGAAGATCCGTTGTCGCGGCCGCCTGTTGTGTGGACTCTCGCGGTGTACTGTACTTTGCCGACCTGCGTCATGGTGTGCTCTCCTTGAAAGAGACTGTGTGCTCAACGCATCCGATTTCCGCGGGTGCATTTCACAGTTGCATCACACCAGAAGCATGGGGGCGTTTCTATTGGACGATGGTATCGATCAATACTTTGGTATCGATGGGGGCTGGGCTCGGTGGTCCCGGCAGGCGACTCGAAACCAATACCAAAGTACAATAGACGCCTGACCGACCGGTGGCACATCCTAAAGCGATGGAGTGCTGCCAGGAAAGGACCGCAATGGAGAGCGAACTCAGCCGCCTCGTCGATGCGCTTCCTGGATTGGTATGGACGGCATTACCAGATGGAAACATTGACTTCTTCAATCAACGCTGGTGTGAGTACACCGGCCTGAGTCTTGACGATTCAATCGGTTCAGGGTGGGAGGCTTCAATCCACCCGGAGGACCTTTCAGAGCTGCTCGAATGTAGGCGATTCACGCTTGATTCTGGTGAGCCACGGGAGATCGAGGCACGACTGCGGCGTTTTGATGGAGAGTACCGCTGGTTCTTCTTCCGGTCCAGCCCGTTGACCGACACGGACAGACGAGTCGTCAGATGGTGCGGAATCATTACCGACATTGACCGTCAAATGCGGGCCGCGGAAGAAGGAAGCGGGCATTGGTGGCGTTCCAGGGCTGCACGCGAGAATCATTTTCGATCGATAGTCGATCGCCTTCCGGCCTTCGTCACCCTCATGAATCCGAATGGCGAAGCCGTACTGGCAAATCGCCAGGTCCTGGAGTATTTTGGTGCAACACTCGACGAAGTGAAAGGCTGGGAGAACGGCAGTACAATCCATCCGGATGACCGTCCAGGGGCAATCGCAGCATGGCAGAGGTCGGTTGAAACCGGTGAGTCATTCGGTTTTGAGGGACGCCACCGCCGTGCCGATGGAGTGTACCGCTGGTTCCAGATGCGGGGCTTTCCCTTGCGGGATTCAGAAGGGCGCATCGTCCTCTGGTACTTCCTGCAAACTGATGTGGAGAATCACAAGCGCACGGAAGAAGCCCTGCGAGCGAGTGAACATAATCTTCGCCAGATCATCGACAGCATTCCTGGGCTGGTTTGCACGATGAGTCCGGCTGGTGCGATTGAACATCAAAATCAACAAGTCCTAGATTATTTTGGCAGAACAGCTGAGGAATTGCGGGATTGGGCCTTCACTGATGCCGTTCATCCGGATGATCTCCAACGCGTGATCGAAGTTTTTACGAAATCGATTGCTACGGGAACGCTGTATGACATTGAACACCGTTGCCGACGTGCGGATGGCGTCTATCGTTGGTTCCAGGTGCGCGCCCTTCCGGTGCGAGACACGGACAACCGGGTCACCGGCTGGTACGTGCTGTTAATCGATATCGACGACCGCAAGCGCGCTGAAGAAGCGCTGCGGGCGAGCGAACGCAACCTTACCCAGATCATCAATACGATTCCAACGCTCGCTTGGTCGGCTCGACCCGACGGCTCCGCCGAATTCTTCAACCAACATTATGTTGACTACCTGGGGCTTTCTCAGGAACAGGCGCAGGAGTGGGGATGGACTACGGCAGTTCACCCCGACGACCTGAACAGCTTGGCCGGTGCGTGGCAACATATTAGGGCCTCTGAAGAGCCTGGAGAGAGCGAGGCGAGGCTGCGCCGCTTTGACGGAGAGTATCGTTGGTTTCTTTTCCGTGCCAATCCATTACGCGATGAATCCGGAAAGATCGTGAAATGGTATGGGACAAACACCGATATCGATGACCGGAAGCGAGCAGAGGAGGAGTTGCGGCGCAGCGAGGCACGCAAGACAGCGATCCTCGACTCGGCACTCGACTGTATTGTGACAATCGATCATGAAGGCCATATCACTGAGTTCAATCCAGCTGCGGAGCGCACCTTCGGTTATTGCCGCGATGAAGCTGTAGGCAAACGTCTGGCCGACGTCATCATTCCGCCGTCTCTGCGAGAGGGGCACCGGCAAGGCTTCACCCGTTATCTGGCCACGGGTGAAGCACGAGTCCTGGGGAAGCGCGTCGAGTTAACGGCCGCGCGAGCAGACGGAAGTGAATTCCCTGTTGAACTCGCGATCTCACGCATCCCGCTGGAGGGGCCACCATCATTCACGGGCTACCTTCGCGACATCACGGAACGCAGACTGGCGGAAGAGGAGTTGCGACGCAGCGAGGCATTTCTCGCTGAGGGCCAACGCTTGAGTAGAACCGGCAGTTTTTCATGGCGCGTGGCGACGGAAGAAATTACCTGGTCAGAGCAGGTATATAGCATCTTTGAGCTTGAGCCGGATTTGCCCGTCACGCTTGGACTCCTCGGCTCTCGAGTCCACCCGGAAGATATCCCATTGTTGTGTGACATGGTGGAGCGAGCTAAAGCCGGTAAAGACTTTGAGTACGAGCATCGACTCTTGTTACCTGAAAACAGAATCAAATACCTACACCTGGTCGGTCATGGAACCAGGAATAAACTTGGCGAGCTTGAGTACATTGGTGCGGTACAAGACGTAACGGAGCGCAGGCTTTCGGAAGAGGCGCTCGGCAAGGTGCGCTCGGAGCTTGCTCATGTCGCACGGGTCACGAGCCTCGGGGCTTTGACGGCCTCAATTGCGCACGAAGTGAACCAGCCGCTTTCGGGAATCGTTACCAACGCCAGCACATGTCTGCGCATGTTGGCTGCCGATCCACCCAACATCGATGGCGCGCGTGAAACCGCCCGGCGCACGATTCGCGACGGTAACCGAGCCTCGGAGGTCATCACCCGACTGCGCGCTCTCTTCAGCAAGGAGGACATTACAACCGAAAGAGTAGATCTCAATGAGGCAACGCGGGAGGTGATTGCCCTTTCATTGGGCGAGCTTCAGGGAACCCGTGTGATGCTGCGGTCGGAACTCGCCAACGGCCTGCCGCCAGTTGCCGGCGATCGGGTTCAGCTTCAGCAGGTAATCCTGAATCTGCTCCGCAATGCCCTGGACGCAATGAGTGCCGTCGAAGATCGCCCAAGGCAGTTGGTCATCAGAACCGAACAGGATGAAGGTGATTTAGTGCGCCTGACCATGCAGGATACGGGGGTCGGCCTCGACTCGCAGAATCTGGAGAGACTTTTTGACGCGTTCTATACCACCAAGAGCTCCGGCATGGGGATGGGTCTATCCGTATGCCGCTCCATTATCGAGCGTCATCGTGGCCGCCTGTGGGCCGCACCCAATGACGGTCCGGGAGCCACATTTTCATTCTCTATTCCCCACGGATTCGAGGGNNCAACTGTACGCTCATATCGGTGGTCGATGACGATGAGTCTGTGCGCGAGTCGCTGCCCGACTTAATCAGGGAGTTCGGATTTACTGCAAGGGCCTTCCCGACTGCCGAGGAGTTCCTTGCGTCCGATTGTGTCGTCAAGACCAAGTGTCTCATCCTGGACATCGAAATGCCGGGGATGAGCGGCCCCGATCTTCAGCGCGAATTGGCCCGGCGCCGGCAAGAGACCCCAATTATCTTCATCACCGCCCATAGCAGTGAGGCCATTCGTCCCCATCTGCTCAAAGGCGGCGCGGTCGAATGCCTGATCAAGCCATTCAGTGACACGGCTCTTCTAGTGGCGATCAATGCCGCACTTCGCGCGAAATGAGCGATTCACAAGGTAATCTTTGCCTTTCCGGTAATATACTTAGGTCGAGCGAGCGCACGTGCCAATGAACAGAGGTCATAATGCATGCTGCAAGCCACCCCACTCGTATTCATAGTTGACGACGACATATCGGTCCGCGAGTCGTTGGAGTTGCTGATACAAACCGAGGGGTGGCAAACGCAGACCTTTGCGTCGGCAGAGGAGTTTCTCGCGCGCCCACGAGCCGGCGTACCGAGTTGCCTTGTACTCGATGTCAATCTGCCCGACCTGAATGGTCTCGAATTGCAGAGGCGTATAGCGGGCGACCGGATCCACATGCCAATCATTTTCGTCACCGGTTTCGGTGATATCCCGATGACTGTTCAGGCCATGAAGGCGGGAGCGATCGAGTTTCTGACCAAGCCATTCGGAGATGAAGTAATACTCAGTGCGATCCGGAACGCAATCCAGCGAAGCCGAGCCGCTCTCGGGCGCGAAGCAGAGATGCATGATCTTCGAGAATGTTATGCATCGCTAACCCCACGCGAACAGGAGGTCATGGCATTGGTTGTTACGGGCATGTTGAACAAACAGGTTGGGGATGAACTCGATATCAGCGAAATCACCGTGAAGGCCCACAGAGGCAAGGTCATGAATAAGATGAAGGCCGATTCTCTGGCCGACCTGGTGAACATGGCCTCCAGACTGCGCTTGCCGCGCCCGCAAAGGGCAGATTCAAAAGCGACTAAGTAATCCGCACCCTCTTCAGTCTGCTTCATCCCCGCGAAAGCAGCACGAATTTTCTCGCTTAAAGTCGGCCGGCCTTAAAGAACTCATCTTCGGCTATCCGATACTTAGGTATTGACCGACACCATCGTCTAATAGTTTCGAGATCGCCCCTGTGATTTCATCACTTCATCGCATCCGAAAACCTCGGAGAAGCGGAGGAGTGAAGCATGGCAGACCATAAGACAGTCATAGTAACCGGCGCGTCACAAGGCATTGGAGCAGCCGTAGTCAAGGCCTTTCTGGATAGGGGCTATAACGTTGTAGCAACTTCGCGAAGCGTTTCGAAGGCCGGCTTCCTGCCATCCCCAAACCTCGCAGTTGTGGACGGAGACATCGGTCAGGCAGCTACGGCTGAGAAAGTGGCTCAGACCGCGATCAGTGCATTTGGCTCCATCGACCATGTGGTCAATAATGCGGGCATCTTCTCGGCCAAGCCCTTCACGGACTACACCGCCGAGGACTTTCGTGCCCTGGTTTCGACGAATCTGGAAGGGTTCATTTTCATCACGCAGTTGGCAGTGAAGCAGATCCTCTCGCAAGGTACCGGAGGCAGCGTAACGAGCATCACCACATCGCTTGTCGAGAACCCAATCTCGACCCTTACGGCTTCCATTCCCATGATCACCAAGGGCGGACTCGATGCAATCACCCGCAGTTTGGCGAGCGAATATGCAAAGCGCAACATCCGCTTCAACGCGGTTGCCCCCGGCCAGGTGGATACGCCGCTGCACAAGAATAATCCGAAGGACTTCCTGAAGAGTCTTTCGCCGATGGGCACCATTTCCGACCCGAAGGACATCGCAGATGCGGTCGTCTTTCTCGCGGAAGCGCGTCATGTTACCGGGGAGGTGCTGCACGTGGACGGCGGTGCGCACGCTGGCCGGTGGTAGCCCGTAATGCTCTGCAACTGGGCGGTGTCGACCACCGCCTACAGGCCCTTGGCATCGAGCTTCCAGCTCCCCCCACACCATTTGGAACTTACGTTGAGGCTGTCCAGACAGGCAACCTGCTCTTTCTCAGCGGCATGCTCCCGGTCGTTGACCACAAGCCAAAGTACCTTGGCCGGCTTGGAAATGAACTCACAGCCGAAGATGGACGGGATGCTTCCTATACCGCGGCTCTCAGCGCGCTAGCTGCGGCGAAAGGTTACCTTGGCTCACTCGACCGAATAACTCGTGTTGTTCGCCTTGGCGTGTTCATCGCAACCTCCGGGGACTTCTTTGACCAGCCCAGAGTCGCAGATGGCGCATCGGATCTCTTTCGAGATGTCTTTGGCAGCGAAAAGACAGCGGTTCGACTGGTTATCGGTGTTGCCAGCCTCCCAATTGGGGTTCCAGTTGAGCTGGAAGTCATCTTTGAAGTCGCAGATCAGAGAGCGTAGGCAGATGTCAAGCAGTCTCTGCACGGAGACTCAGAGGATTGGTATGGAGCGGCAGTCAGGAAGTACAGAGGCACCTTGGTATCAGACTCGCGTCTCTTCAACCTTGGGAATCAAGTATCCAATTATCCAAGGGCCTTTGGGTGGCCTGTCAACGCAGCGATTGACTGCGTCCGTCTCGACTTTTGGCGGCCTTGGTTCTTTCGGTGCGCATAGTCTAAGCCCTTCGGCAATCAAAGACGCGATCGACGAGATCCGTACACTCACTACAAAACCATTCGCGATCAATCTGTGGGTCTCGATGGAAGACGAGGGCGCACGCTCATCCGGTGCAGAAGCCTTTGAGCGCAGTCTGTCGCATTTGGCTGGACACATCAATTCCTTGGGCGGCGCGCAGCCAATATATAAGCCCTATGTGCCAGCCAGCTTCGAAGATCAGGCCCGGGTATTGCTCGATGCAAGAGTCCCCGTCTTCAGTTTCATCTGCGGAGTTCCGTCTAAGGAAATACTCGATGAATGTCGCAGGCAGGCAATCATTGCGATTGGAACGGCTACAACGCGGGACGAAGCCATCGCTCTTGATCAGGCGGGAGTCGATGTCATCGTCGCATCGGGGTTCGAAGCGGGCGGCCATCGCGGATCTTTCCTTCTCTCGGCCGAGGAGTCGCTTACTGGGACGTTCTCTCTCGCGCCTCAAGTCGCCGACGCTGTTTCTGCTCCAGTTGTAGCAGCCGGAGGTATCGCCGACGCTCGCGGAATTATTGCCGCGTTTGCACTTGGAGCAGAAGGCGTGCAACTGGGCACGGCATTTCTGGCCAGTGACGAGTCTGGCGCCAGCGCCCTTCATCGCAACGCGTTACTCAGTGGAAAGGGGCGCCGAACTGCGTTGACGCGTGGCTTTACAGGTCGTCTGGCGCGTGGAATTCATAACCAATTGCTAGAGGATCTTAATCGCCCAGGAGTCGAGATTCTTCCTTATCCGTTGCAGCGTGCTCTCGTGAGAAACGTTTCCGTGCTTGCGGAGCAAGCCGCCAATCCGGAGTTGCTTCCGCTGTGGGCAGGCCAGAGCGCAAGCCTATCGCAGGAAACCGATGCGATAGCACTGCTGCAAAAGCTGGTTTCCGACGTTACCGGCATTGCGGGTCCGATTTTGGAGTGGGCTTGTGAATGGGAGGACAAATGCTGATTTCCATCACGATGTTTCTACACGAATTGAACGCGTGGAGAATGGTCGTTCCACTTGACTCAAATGGCCAACTCGGCACTCCCTTTCCAATCGACAAGGGCCAGCGCGAACCGGCCTGGGCCGCAGTTTCGAACGAACTCGCGAAGTATGCAGTCAATGCAATCTTTCGAGCACTCGCTTTGCTGGTGCTTCTTATGCTCTCCAACGCCGCTTTGCAGGCTCAAGAAAAGGGACTCCAAATGGAACAGGACATCAGCTATCGCTCAGTAAAGGTCGATGGACTCTCGATCTTCTACAGAGAAGCAGGACCGGTCAACGCTCCAACCATCCTCCTGCTGCATGGTCTTCCGTCATCGTCGCGGATGTTTCAGCCGCTGTTGACGCGCCTTGCAGACAGATCCCATCTGGTCGCTCCGGATTATCCTGGTTTCGGACACAGCGACTGGCCCGATCCCAAGAAATTCGATTACACCTTCGACCACCTTGCTGCAGTGATGGACGAGTTCACGGAGGCGCTCGGTCTTTCACGCTACACCCTCTACATGCAGGACTACGGCGGACCGGTTGGATTCCGCATGGCATTGGCACACCCGGGTCGTGTCCAGGCGCTGATTGTCCAGGATGCAGTCGCACACAATGAAGGCCTCGGAGCGAACTGGGCAACGCGACGGGCATTCTGGGCAAACAGGCCAGCTAACGAAGAGGTTCTACGTAAGAATTTGCTGTCGCTTGCCACTACAAAGACGCGTCACATCGGGGACGATCCGAACATAGAGCTTTATGACCCGGATCTATGGACCGATGAGTATGCATTTCTGAATGCACCCGGCCAAGCGCAGATTCAAAGCGACCTCTTCTACGACTACAGAACGAACGTCGATGCATATCCCAAATGGCAGGTATGGATGCAGAAAACACAGCCACGGCTGTTGGTGCTCTGGGGTAAGCACGATCTCTCGTTCGATCTCGGAGAGCCAGAGCGATACCGTCAGGACGTACCGAATGCAAAGATCCAAGTGCTGGACGCAGGGCACTTTGCACTGGACACCAAAGCCGACGAAATCGCGGACATCTTACGTGAGTTCATGAAGAGTCAAAAGTAGCCGTCGTAAACATTCAATCCGATCACGATAATCGAAGATCTTCCATTGAGGAGAAAAAATCATGCCACAACTCTTGTCATCTCCGCCGGCTGTAGCAGTCGACACAGCAGTGGAGCGCATTGCCTCATTGGTCACGCTGCCCGGCCTGAGCACCTCACATCCGAAATCCGTAAGCTTTACAAGCGCAACATCCTGGATAGTCTCGGCTGCGCAATCGCTGGCTTGCAAGGCGAGCCCTTCCAGGCCCTGCGTGAGCAGTTTGAGGAGTATCGGGCTCCGGGCCGCTGCACGTTGATCGGCGGCGGTAAGACATCCGCGGATCAGGCGGCGTTTTTCAATTCCTCTCTCGTGCGCTACGTCGACCTTCTCGATAGCTATATGGCCGATGGCGGCCTTTGCCATCCAAGCGACAACTTCGGAACCGTACTTGCAGCAGCCGAACAAGCGGGTGCATCCGGCGAGGAATTCATGTTGGCGCTCGCAGTGGCCTACGAGATTCAATGCAGATTTACTGCCGCTGTACCCGTGATGGCCAAAGGATTCAACCATGCTCTTCAACTTGCGATATCGGCCGCCGCGGGCGCGGGGAAGCTCTTCGGACTTTCGACAGACGAGATCTCGAATGCGATTTCGATCGCAACCGTCGACAACATCTCGCTGACATGTGTGCATGCCGAGAAAGTATCGCAGTGGAAAGGCTTTTCCCCCGGAATGACTGGAATGCGGGCTGTCTATGCTACTTCCTTAGCGAAGCGTGGCTTCACAGGGCCAAAGGGACTGTTCGAAGGTCCATACGGGTTGGAGCTTATGTTCTCCCAACCGATTCTCGCAAATTGGGAAGACCCCTCCCTCGACATCATCAAGCAGACAATCATGAAGAAGTATTGTTCGCTGATTCACGGCCAGGCAGTGCTAGAAGCTGTTCTTGACCTGAAGCGGAGCAATGGCCTGATTGCGGCGGACGTTGAGTCTGTGCGTTGCGATGTATTCAAAGGTGCCTTCGATTTCGCAGGAGGCGGAAGCTTTGGCTCAAAGGATCATCCTCAAGTAAAAGAACAGGGCGACTACAACCTGAAATATCTTGTCGCAGCGGCACTGCTTGACGATCAACTCGGGCCAGCGCAACTGGAAGCCACGCGCATTCAGGCAGCGGACGCACAAGCTTTGCTTGCACACGTTGAAGTGCATCCCGATGAGCGTTTAAGTGCGCACTATCCCTATGAACTCAGCGCGCGCATCACGATTCGCACAAGAGACCAGCGCGTGCTTGTGAAGGAACAGAACGGCTACGAGGGAGGGCTCACCAACCCGCTGACTTGGGACAGGACCGTGGAGAAATTCCATTGGCTAGCGGAGCCCTTTGCGAATGAGCGCCTGCGGAATGAGATCGTCGGCGCTGTGCAGCAGCTCGATGCAAAGCCGATCTCGGAACTGATTGACCTGCTCGCTCAGGTCAGTTCGACAACTGTAATCCCGAGGACACTGAAGGGCATTCAATGAGGTTTTGAAACAAGAGTACTTCTAACACCGCGAGGCGCAGAGACTCGCCACAACAAGGAGATCAACATGAGCAGAAATATCGAAGGCAAAGTAGTAGTGATCACGGGCGCAAGCAGCGGTCTGGGAGAGAGCACCGCCCGCCATCTCGCAAGACTAGGCGCAACTGTCGTTCTGGGCGCGCGGCGCAAGGTTCGTCTCGACGCGATTGTCAGAGACATTGAGGCCAGCGGTGGAAAGGCGCTCGCTGTCACAGTCGACGCAACGAAGCGGGCAGAAGTCGAGTCCCTGGTCAACAAGGCCATCGACACCTATGGCAAGATCGACGTCCTGGTGAACAACGCAGGTATCATGCCGATTGCGCCGCTTTCGCTTCTCAAGGTGGACGAGTGGGATCGCATGATTGACCTCAATATCAAGGGCGTGCTCTACGGCGTTGCGGCCGCACTGCCCCACTTCCTGAAACAGAAAGGCGGTCACTTCATCAATACTGCCTCCGTCTTTGGCATCAAGGTGTTCGCGCCTGGAGGAACTGTCTATTGCGCTACAAAATCAGCGGTTCGCGCTCTCAGCGAAGGCCTGCGATTGGAGGTCCATGGATCTGGAATTAGAACTACGATCATCTCCCCCGGTGCGGTCGACTCTGAACTGAAGGAAAGCACTTCCGACGAAGCATCTGCAAAAGCGGTGAAGGAGCTTTACAAGCAGTTTGCAATTCCTGCTGATTCCGTCGCTCGCGCCATCGCCTATGCAATCGAGCAGCCTGCTGATGTTGATGTCAATGAGATCGTAGTGCGGCCGACTGTACAAGACTTCTGATCGCCGAATCGAAAGTCCCGAAGTGGTTCCTATTCGCAGCGGGCGTGAGGAGCAACCATATCGGAGATCTCCAAAACTCCGACACGCTCGTCGTGAATCACGATGTTCAGAACCGAGAAACTGCGATCTACACTGATGCTCTCGACCCGCGTGTCTTTCATGACGCTCTGGTGTTCGTCGCCGGATCGATTGGAATTGTTCCGTCGAAGCACCTCGAATGAATTCTCGGCTTATGCTATCAGGCCAAACCGAGTTCTTACGATAAGCTTGGCTGTCAAAGCTTGCTCTCGTCGGTGAAGGGTTATTCATCAGGATTCGGCCAGCGTCCGCTGGATTGCTCATAGTCGAACCTCATTTTGTGCCAACGGGGATTCGCATTCATCGAGTGTTTGAGCCGGTTTCCGAAACAGATGCCTGGATTACTACGGAGTCGGGAATTGAGTGG
>PMWR01000652.1 GCA_003166055.1 Acidobacteriaceae bacterium | reverse complement strand
GCGCACAATCATTTCATAGCACTAATTAAAACTTGAGGGCCGCCGGGCAAACGCCCGTAACCACTTTGCTGTCTATTATCTGCAAAGAACCCCTTTGAAATCATCGGCTTACAGCCAAGCCCATGCCCTATGCCGCTGAAAAACAAGCCACTTGCTTGCAGAGACGGGGGGGCAGGGGGAGTATCACCATGGTTAACCTATGCCGTCCCATCATGCCCAACGGCGCGGGAGCCCCATCCTTCTCGCCCTACCTGGGTCCCCACGGACAGGCGGGTACCCTCTGGGTGGTCCGTGGCGTGGTCGGGCAAGGGTGGGGAGCGGAGAAGCCAGTGCGAACCTCCCGCGAGCGTCTGCTAAGGTGGTCAGTACAATATGGAGCCTGTCACACATTTCTTAACTGGAGCGTGCATTGGCCGTTCGGGGTTGAACCGCAAGACGGCGTACGCCACGCTGGCCGCGGTGCTGGCGGCCGAGGCTGCGGACTGCGATGAGCTGTGGTCTTTGCGCGGGCCGGTCGAGTCGTTGAAGCACCATCGCGGCATCACGCATACGTTCATCGCCGCGCCGGTGGTGGCGGGGGTGGTGGTGGGGGCGGTGTGGCTGTGGCATCGTTGGCGCGAGGTACGGCGAAGACGGAAGCTCGAAAAGATGAACCTGGACCCGGGTGCGCCCATCCCGTTACGGTTGCGACCGCCAACGATTCACTGGAGGTGGCTGTATTTGACAGCGCTGATTGCGGCGCTCAGCCATCTGCTGCTGGACTGGACGAACAACTACGGGCTGCGTCCGTTTTTCCCGTTCAATCCGCGATGGTATGCCGGCAGCTTGGTGTTTATTGCCGAGCCGGTGCTGTGGGCGCTGCTGGTGTTGCCGCTGGTTGTGCCATGGCTGCTGGGGCTGGTGGCTGGTGAGATTGGCGCGCGTAAGCAAACATTTCGCGGGCGGGGCTGGGCGATCTTTGCGCTATGGGGGATGGTTGCGGTGTGGGGCTGGCGATGGATGGAGCAGGCGCAGGCGCGCACGATGCTGGACAACACGCAGGTGGCTCTCGATCCCGTGACACGCATCGGGCTGGAGCCTTATCCCGTGAATCCATATCGATGGCACGCGATTCTGGAGACGGCGGGGTATTATCAGTTCGCCGAAATCGATACCTGGAAGGGCACGATCGACAGCGATTCGAAGCAGGATGTGATGTACAAGCCGACGCAGGACGCCGCGGTGGAGGCGGCGAAACGCACTGAGTTGGGACTGGTGTATATGGATTGGGGAACGTGGGCCGCGGTGCGCGATGTGGGTCAGGAGTCAGTGGCCGGAATGGCGCCGCCGCAGTTGCCGCCCAATCGACAGTGGACGACGGTCGAATTCACGGATTTGCGGTTTGATTACTCCTATCTGGGTGCGGGAAGAACAGCGAATCGGAATCCCCTGGGCGCAGCGGTTTATATTGTCGACGGCCACGAGGATGCGGGCGAGGCGATGGGTGGGCGGGAACAAAAGTAGACCCCTGAGGCGAGGCGATCGCCAGGCGCCACCATACGACCGTGCAGCCGTCCCAATATAATTCTCCCCATGGCCAATCCAGCCAACCCCTCGCCAGACCCAGCCGAGCGCGCCGAACAGTTGCGCGCCGAGCTCCGCCATCACGAGCATCTCTACTACGTTCTCGACGCGCCCGAAATCTCCGACGCCGAGTACGACGCGCTCATGAACGAGCTCAAGCGCATCGAAACCGCGCACCCCGAGTTGGTCACCCCCGACTCGCCCACCCAGCGCGTCGGCGGCAAGCCTGCCGAAGGCTTTCAAAAAGTCCGCCACTCCCGCCCCATGCTCTCGCTTGACAACGCCTACTCCGCCGAAGAGCTCGCCGCCTGGGATCGCCGAGTCCGCGAGCTTGCCGGCCTGCTTCCCGTCGAGTACATGGCTGAACTCAAGCTCGACGGCCTCAGCGTTGCCCTGCACTACGAAGCTTCTGAATCCGGTGGTGTACGCCTCGCCCGTGGCATCACCCGCGGCGACGGCCAGACCGGCGAAGATGTCACCTCCAACATCCGCACCATCCGCAGCGTCCCGCTCTCATTTCCCGCCAAAACGCTGGAAAAGGTCCGCCTCCCGCGGGGATTCGAAGTCCGCGGCGAAGTAGTCATGCCCGAAGCCGCCTTCCAGCGCCTCAATGAAGAGCGCGAACAGCAGGGTCTTCCCCCCGCCGTCAATCCGCGCAACGCAGCGGCCGGCACACTGCGCACGCTTGAGCCCAGCATCGTTGCCAATCGCAGGCTTGTCTTCTTCTCTTACTTTCTGCTGGTCAACGGCGAATACCTTGAGCAGGGCCAGCGCGCCACGCTCGACACCCTCGCCGCCCTCGGCTTCCGCGTCAACCCCCACCGCAAGCTGGTCGCGAACGTCGAAGAGATGGTCGCCTTCATCGACAAGGCCGAAGCCGACCGCGCTACACTCGGCTATGAAATCGACGGCGTGGTCCTCAAAGTCGACGGGCACGCCACCCAGCAGCGCCTCGGCTACACCGGCCGCGCCCCGCGCTGGGCCATCGCCTACAAGTTCACCGCCAAATCCGGCATCACCCAGGTCCGCGAAATCACCGTGCAGGTGGGCCGCACCGGCAAGCTCACCCCCGTCGCCGAACTCACCCCCACCTTCATCGGCGGCACCACCGTCAGCCGCGCCACCCTCCACAACGCCGAGTTCATCGAGCGCCTCGGCCTCAAGCTTCTCGACTGGGTCAAAGTTGAGCGCGGCGGCGACGTCATCCCCAAAGTCGTTGAAGTCATCGAAGACGCCGAACACCCCAGGGGAACGCAGGACTTCATCTTTACCACACATTGCCCCGAATGCAACAGCGAAGTCGTCCGCGTCGAAGGCGAAGTCGACTACCGCTGCGTCAACATCGACTGCCCCGCCAAGCTGCGTGAAAGCCTGCTCCACTTCGGCCGCCGTTCCGTCATGAACATCGAAGGCCTCGGCGATGCCGT
>PMWR01000519.1 GCA_003166055.1 Acidobacteriaceae bacterium | reverse complement strand
TTTTCAAGCAGCTTGGTCATCTCTGCGACCGAGGGGCTGCTGACAGGAACCACGCGGCGAAAGATCGCACCGTAGAGAGCCGAGGCCAGCTCAGTGGCCTGCGGGCTGCAGCCGCCAACCACCTTGGGAATATCGTGCCGTGCTACGGTGTCGTTGCCGGGGTCTTCGCGTTCGGGCGAGAAGGCTACGTAGACGCCGGGCTGATCGGCGTTGCGCGTCACTTTCAGAGCTTGGAGGTTGCCGGCTTCAAGCAGCGGGACCACGATTTCTTCGGTGGTGCCCGGATAGGTGGTGCTTTCGAGGACGATCAACTGTCCCGAATGAATATGGGGCGCAATGGACTCGATGGTGCCGGTGACGTAGCTGAGGTCGGGTTCGTGATGCTCGTTGAGCGGCGTCGGGACGCAGATGATGACCGCATCCATTTTGGCGATCTGGGAGTAGTCCGATGTAGCGCGGAAGCCGGTCTGCTGGGCCTGCTGAATGGCGGATGGCAGAATGCGGACGATGTACGAGCCGCCGGCGTTGAGCTTGCTCACCTTGTCGCGAGCTATATCGAAGCCCGTCACGTGGAAGCGTTCGCCGCTGAAAAGGAGTGCCAGCGGAAGCCCCACATACCCCATCCCGATAATCCCGATATGGGCTTCGCGGGTCGCCATTCGGAGTTTGAGCTCGGCCAGCCGGTTTTCTGTTGCAGTTGCCATGTTGTCGATTGTAGAGCCAGGAGGCGGCGGAGCGAGCACGGTGTTCGGCGGCACGCAGTAGTATCCTTTGCCTTGCGGTAGTTGAGCATTGCTGTCTCGCATTGTGGCCTCAGAGGAGCAGGGATTGGCACGTTTTCTTGTTACCGGAGTTGCGGGGTTCATTGGACGCTCCATTGCCGCTGCGCTGGTGGCGCGCGGTGATTCCGTGCGCGGCATCGACAGCTTCAACACCGGCAAGCGCGCCAACCTGGCCGGGCTTGAGGCGATGGAGTTCATCGAGGGCGACCTGGCCGATCCGGATGCCTGCGCGCAGGCTTGCGCCGGCGTGGAGATCGTCTTTCACGAGGCGGCGCTGGCATCGGTCCCGCGCTCAGTGGCCGACCCAATTGCCACCAATCGAAATTGCGTGGATGCAACGCTGAATCTGCTGGTGGCTGCGCGCCCGGCTGGAGTGCGGCGGGTGATTTATGCAGGCTCGTCGTCGGCGTACGGAGACACGCCCACCTTGCCCAAGCACGAGGGGATGCTGCCGAATCCGATTTCGCCTTATGCCGTGGCAAAGCTGGCCGGTGAGCTCTACATGCGTGCCTTCGCGCGGGTTTACGGGCTGGAAACGGTGGTGCTGCGCTACTTCAATGTCTTCGGGCCCTACCAGGATCCAACCTCGCAGTACTCCGGGGTGCTGGCGATTTTCTGCCAACGCATGCTGGCCGGAGAGCAGCCAACCATCTACGGGGACGGCGGGCAGAGCCGCGACTTTACCTACATCGACAACGTGGTCCACGCCAATCTCCTGGCAGCCGAAGCGCCGGCGCAAGAGGTATCCGGCTCGGTGGTGAATATTGCAGTTGGCAAACGCTTTACGCTGAACGAGACGTTTGAGCTGCTGTGCGAATTGACCGGCTACAAGGGCAAGCCGGTATACGCGCCCCAGCGCGCCGGGGACATTCGCGACTCGCTGGCGGACATTCGACTGGCCGGGGAACTAATCGGTTACGAGCCAATTGTCGATTTCAGGGAGGGGTTACGCCGTACCGTTGAATGGTACCGGGCGGGCGGAGGAATGAATTGAATCCGGGTCAACGACCCCGGTGAATCCGTTCAATTTGGTATGTGATGGAACGCACTAACTTTCGGTCCCAGGTCTGAAATACTGCTGGGGATTTCTCCGCAGCGTATTTTTGGATTGAATAGGGGCGGTAGTCCTGCGCGAGGGCTCATGGGTGTGAGGTTCCCGCGCCGTGACGAACGTTTCCGCTCGCCTGAACGATTTGCCGCATGAAGAGGATGGCGGTTCCAGGACTGAGAGATCCGGGACCGGGGTCAGCCGGCAAGGATCCTCAACATCTCTGCGCGAGGTTTGGGCGATTCTGGTGCGCCGGCGCAAACTGGTTGCGCTTGTGGTCGGCGGATTGCTGCTGCTCTGCCTGCTCTACTGTCTGATCGCTCCCAATCAATATGAAGCGACCGCACGGGTGGAACTGCGCACGTCGCCAGCTTCGTCCCTAAGCATGGATGAGGTCGAGCCCCAGGTATCCTCGTCGATTCTCTCCGCGCCAATGCAACTGGAGACGCTGGCCAACGTCTTTCGCAGCGACCAACTGGCGTGGCGCGTGATCACGAGGCTCAAGCTCTACCAAGCGCCGGGATTCATGGGCAATTTTGCCGGACGCTTTCCGCAGTTTCGCCCCGAAGCGCCGGCGGACGATGGAGCCAATGCCGCGGCGCAGGCGTGGCTGCTGGAGCGGTTTCAGAGGCGTCTTCAGGTGCAGAGCCTTCCGCGCACGCTGCTGATCCAGATTCGATTTCGCTGCAGGGACGCGGCGCTTTCGGCTGCCGTAGTGAACGCGTTGATTCGCGCGTATGGGGAGCAGGAAGGCGAGTCGCATGTGCAGGCGACGAGTAAGGCCGTGAGCTGGCTGGAGAGCCAGTTGAAGGATTTGAAGGCACGGGGAGAGCAGGATCAGCAGCGTCTGGCGGCTTTTCAGCGCGATCACGGGATTCTGAGCACGCCGGAGACACTGGCAAATGGCCAACCGGGCGAGAGCCAGCATGCGACGGCCCTACTCGAGGTGGACGAACTGGGACGGCAGTTGGTGGCCGCCACTACCGATCGCCTCCTGCGCGAGGCTGAATACCGTTCCGCATCGCAAGGCGATCCGGAGGTTGTGATCGCTTCCGACCCCCGGTTGCAGGAGGAAAGCGGCGGCTTTGCGACAGCGCTTTTGCAACAGATTCATGCGCAGCAAAGCGAACTGGAGCTGGAGGCCGCGCAACTTGCGGCGGAGCATGGGCCGAATTTTCCACGTGTCGTGGAGATTCGCAGCGAGTTGAAGAACCTGGACAAGCAGAAACTGGCTGAGGACAGCAAGCTTGTGGAGCGATTCAAGACGGCTTGGCAAACAGCGGTGGACCGCGAAGAGCTAGTGCGCAAAAGCCTGGAAGAACACACCGCGGAGGGAATGAAGCTGAATGAGGCCTCCGCCGAGTATGAGGTTATGCGCCGCGAGGCCGACGCGAGTCACGAAGTTTATATGCGGGTGCTCGAGAAGGTGGAGGAGGCGGGAATGGCGGCGGGCGTCCATGGCTCCAGCATCTCGGTCGTGGACTTTGCGCGGCAGCCGGTCAAGCCGGTTTCGCCGGACCTGCCGCTCTATATGGCGATTACGTTGTTTGTCAGCCTATGGCTGGCTGTGGGAGGCGCGCTCATGATGGATTCGCTTGGACGCTCCGGGAAAGGCGCGGTTGCGGCGCTGCTGGTGGTGGTCCTGGCCGGCGCAGCAGCGCGGGGGCAGGCGCCGACACCGAACACGTCAGGACTTCCGTCGGGCGTGGTGAAGTTTCCGCAAACGCAGGAAATTCGGACGCTGCCTAGCCCGAAAGAAGCTCCTCCAATTTGGAATGAAGCGAATCAGGCTGAGTTGCCGCCGGGCACAGCGCAGGCGACGTTGCCCATGCCGGCTCCCATCGGGCCAGGTGATTTTTTGGATGTGAGCGAGTTTCGCACGCCGGAGTTTCATTCGGCGGTGCGTGTGTCCGCGGCGGGCACCGTCACGCTTCCCATGATTGACGAGGTGCAGGTGGGCGGCATGGATGAACGGGCGGCGGCGCACGCGGTGGAAGCGGCGCTGGTGGCTAAGGGAATGCTGCTTCATCCGCAGGTGTCGGTGTTGGTGACGGCGTATGCCGGCCAGGACGTGAGCGTTCTGGGGGAAGTGACGCGTCCGGGGGTGTATCCATTTACGTTGCACCATCGCCTGCTGGACCTGATCTCCGCTGCCTCAGGAGTCGCGCCAGCCGCCGGAACACTGGTGAATATCTTCCATCGCAGCGAACCGAATACGCCGCATCCGGTGGTGCTGGACCCAAGTGGTACCGACACCAGCGCAGATCACAATCCGGAACTTGCGCCTGGAGACACGGTGCAGGTGAGCCGCGCAGGGCTGGTGTACGTGGTCGGCGATGTGATTCGGCCGGGTGGATTTCCAGTCGATCCGGCGCAGGGGCTGACGGTGGTTCAGGCGCTTTCGCTGGCCTGGGGTCCGACGCAAAACGCAGCCGCAGGAAAGGCGCTGCTGATTCGCGAACAAAAAGGCGGACGCACGCTAACCACGTTGAACCTGCGGCGCATGCTGCATGGGCAGGATCCTGACCAGCCAATTCACGATCATGACATTTTGTACGTGCCCGACTCGATGGCCAAGAACCTGATGAACAAGACGATGGAGTCAGCCATCCAATCGGCGATCGGCGTGACCATCTACGCCGGGCTGGTTTACTCGCAGAGGTTTTAGGAATGCGAAAGCTTGCGTGGGGATTGTTGCTGCTGTTCGCCTTTGCAATTCCATGGGAGTATTCGCTCGACTCCGGCGAACCACTCGGCAACGTTGCCCGCATCATTGGATTGCTGCTGCTCCTGGTAGCGATTCCGGCCATTCTGCATTCCGGGCGCCTGCGCACTCCTGGGCTCCTGCAGTGGGTGGTGCTTGTCTTCTACCTCTGGTTCTGCTGCTCGTATTTCTGGGCCATCGATCAGCATGCAACCCTGGAGAGGCTGCGCGGCTATTTTCAGGAGATGATGATTGTCTGGCTAATATGGGAGTTTGCTGAAAGCCCGCGTGACTTGCGCGCATTGCTGCGCGCCTACGTTGCCGGATCGTGGGTGCTGGCCGCGCTGACTGTGGCTAACCTCGCATCGGCGGAAGCGATGGCGGCGGGCCAGACTCGCTTTGTTGCAGTTGGACAGGACCCGAACGACGTTGCCCGCTTTCTTGATATTGGAATTCCGTTGGCGGCCCTACTGGTGAACTGCGAGCCGCGCTGGCCGGCTCGCGTACTGGCGCTCGGCTATTTGCCACTGGGCCTGGTTGCCGTCCTGTTGACTGCCTCTCGCGGCGGATTTCTGGCGGCGTTGGTAGCGCTGGCGGGAAGTGCGCTGCTGTTTTTGCGCAGGCCTACTCGGGCAATGATGGCCGCGGCATTTGTTTTGCCGGTGATCGCTTTTGTTCTCTGGTTCGGTGTTCCCCATGAGACATTTGAACGACTGACAACCATTCCCGCACAGATGGCAGGCGGAGACCTGAACCAGCGACTAAATATCTGGGACGCGGGTTGGCATGCGTTTGTGCAAGCTCCGTGGCTGGGCACGGGAGCCGGTTCATTTGTTGCCGCCGCGGGAATGAATCCGCAGGATACAGCGCATAACAGCGTGCTATCGATTCTTGTGGGTGGAGGGTTGTGCGCCTTGTTCATTGCTGCATGCATTGTGGCCGCGACAGTGTGGGGGTTGTTGCAGACCCGCGGGCCGCTGCTGCTGGCGCTGGCGACGGCACTGTCGGTCTGGGCACTCACATCGCTTGTGGCCACCGTGGAGGAGAGCCGCACGACCTGGCTACTGCTGGGAGCGATTGCACTGGCCGGGCGGCTGGCCAGGGAAGAACCACAACGTTTGGCTGCGTGTTTCGCGGACCGCACCCATCCTTCTGGGGCTGCGTTGGGAGGGCCCGCGCCGGCCGCACATCCTGCGCTGTAGATTGGCGGCTGGCCCGACCCATGTCAACCATCGCCAAAATCGGACAGCTCTTCAACGGCGCCAGCGTCAATCGGCGCATCTTTCGCGCCGCCGCATCGGTTACGGCGGCCGGGATTCTGGTGAAGCTTGTCGCAACGTTGAAGGAGGTTTCTGTTGCCGGGGTCTATGGCCGATCGGACGCCATGGATGCATTTCTCACGGCAGCGCTCATTCCCGGACTGCTGATTAACCTGATCTCCGAGTCGATGAACCAGGCGCTTGTGCCCACGCTGATCCGGGTGAGGGAACGGGAGGGCCACGAGAGCGCCCAGCGGCTGCTGTCGAATGCCACGCTGTGGATGTGCGTTCTGCTCATTGCCGCCTCGGCTGGCATGGCGTTGACAGCGCGAGAATTCTTTCCGGTGATTGCGTCGCGCTTTCCAGCGGCAAAGCTGGATCTTTCGGTACGGCTTTTTTATGCCCTGCTGCCGGTGGTGCTGCTGACCGGAATCGCCACCAACTGTACCGCCGTTCTAAATGTTTTCGAGAAGTTTGCGTGGCCTGCACTTGCTCCGGCGACGATCTCCATATCGATCATCGTGGGTGTGCTGGTGCTGAACGGCCGCTTCGGCATCTGGGCGATGGTCTACTCGACGCTCGCGGGCGCGCTCATTCACACGGCGGTGGTGACGCGGATGATGAACGCCCAGGGTTATCGCCTGAGCCTGCGCTGGTATGGGATGACCGAGGCGACGCGCGAAGTGGCGCACCAGTACGGGCCGGTGCTGCTGAGCGGAGCAGTGGCGTCGAGTGGGTTGCTGGTGGATCAGGCGATGGCCGCGATGCTCCCGGCGGGCAGCGTCTCCGCACTGGTGTACGCAAACCGCTTTGTGAGCGTAGTGCTCTGGCTGCTCGCCGGGGCGGTTTCTACGGCTGTCACGCCTTACTTTTCCGGCATGATTGCCAGGCGGGAGTGGACCAGCTGCCGGCGAACCCTGCGGACCTGGGTGCGGCTGACCGCGCTGGTGTCAGCGCCTGTCGCGGTGGTGCTCATCGCTGGATCGCACTTGCTGATCCGCATTGCATTCCAGCGCGGCGCGTTTGGTCCGCACGATGCGGCCGTGGTTGCGCCGGTGCTCGCCATGTACGCCATGCAAATTCCTTTCTTTGTATCCAGCCGGGTCTTCTACCGCTTTTTGATTGCCATGCGGCGCACGGATCTCATTTTGTATTGCGGCGTGTTGAATCTGGTTCTGGATATTGTCTTGAACCTGATTCTGATGCGCTGGTATGGCGTGGCCGGTATCGCGCTGGCCACTTCTCTCTGGACCGTGAGTACATTCTTCTTTCTCTGGTATTGGACCGCCAGGGTTTTGCCGCGTGAGGAACAACCATGATGCCCGTGACGGCGCAGTATCTGCTTCGCTTCGACGATCTCTGTCCCACCCTCTTGCGCCGGCGGTGGGAGCGTTTTGTGCCGCTGATCGAGCAGTTCGGCATTCGCCCGATTCTTGCGGTGGTTCCCGACAACATGGATCGGGAACTGAATGTTTCGCGGCCGGACCCTGCGTTCTGGGAGCAAATGCGCGCGATGGAAACCGCGGGGGCGACGATCGCTTTGCATGGTTACCGGCATGTTTGCAAGAGCAGCGGAGAAAGCTTTGTGCCGCTGCATCGGCATTCGGAGTTTTCCGGCGTGCCAAAGGAGACGCAGCGGGCGTGGATTCACGCGGGTCTCGAGATCCTGCGCGGTCACGGGTTGAATCCGCGTGTGTTTGTTGCGCCACGCCACGGCTTTGACCATGCCACGCTGCTGGCACTACGCGAAGAAGGAATTGGGCTGGTCTCTGACGGATTTGCGCGTGTTCCTTTCAAGCGCGACGGAATAATCTGGATTCCGCAACAGCTTTGGGCGCCGGTGGAGAAATCAAAAGGTCTTTGGACCATTTGTATCCACAGCAATGCAGCCGGCGACGCGCTGGTGGATGAGGTACGCGATTTCCTTGAAGTTCATGCGGCGCAGTTCACTTCAGTGGAGCGTGTGGAGCGCGAATGGAACCCGATGCGGCTGAGTTTAATGGAGCGGGTATCGGGCGCGGCGATGCTGGGTCGCGTGCAGTCTTCGCGGTTCAGGAAGCGATGGCGACGGCAGATGAAAAAGGTCTGCACGAAATAGGCGTTCTCACATGCGTTTTCGCGCAAAACGCGTCGGCCTTCGATTTCGCTGGAGCAGGTCGGCGTAGAGCGCCTCCCAGCGGTTCAACGCGCATTCCAGGCCGAAATGATCGATTACACGCTGGCGCGCGCGCACGCCCATCGCTTTGCGCTCCTCGGCCGAGGCATTCATCATCCAGCTCATCGCTCCCGCCAGGGACGCCGCACGGCCTTGCGGGGCAAGCAGCCCGGTGTCGCCATCGACAACGACCTCGCGCGTGCCGGGAACATCGGTTGCTACAGCAGGCAAGGCACATGCCGCGGCCTCAAGCAGGGCCATCGGCAGCCCTTCCCAGCGCGAGGAGAGAACGAATCCATCGGCCGCCTGCATCCAGCGCAAGATATTCGGGTCAAAGCCGAGAAAGCGCACATGTGAGTCGAGGCCGAACTCCGTTGACAGTTGGCGGAGTTGAATCTCAAGCGGGCCGCTGCCTGCAACGATGAGGCGCGCTGACTCCGGGAGGTCGGCCATCGCCTGAAGAAGCGTGGGATAGTCCTTTACCGGTTCGAGACGTCCGGCGGCGAACCAGATAAACTCGTGTTCAAGCGCAAGCTCGCGGCGAAGCGCAGTCCGAATTGCGGCATTGGGCCGCCAGGCCGCAACATCGACGCCGTTGGGAAACACTTCGATGCTGCCGGCCATCCCGGCCAACCGGTGCGCATCCGCCACTGCGTGGCTGACGGCGGTGACCTGGTCGGAAAGCCAGCCGCTGACGCGATAGCCAAGGCGCCGGCCTGGAGTGCCAGTGAAGGAGCTGTGCAGCGTGTCAACCACTACGCGCACGGGCGCCCCCAGCCTCGACCAGCGCGCCATCCAGGCTGCGTGCGGAAGGTGAGCGTGGACCACATCCGGCGCCTCCTGCTGGAGCCAGCGGTGAAAGCGCATCCATCCGCGCGGATCGGCGAGACCCTTGCGCATGCTGAGGCTCAGGAAGGCGACACCCGAGGCGGTCAGTTGGGCAGCTGCATCGCCTCCCGCGCCCGAAAGCGCGACCACGCTGACCCGCCATCCGCGTGCGCACAGCCCATGCGCCAACAGGATCACCTGGCGCTCCGCGCCGCCAATGCGATCGAGACCGGGAATGATGAGGGCAATGTGTCTCATCGGGCACCCTCTTTGAAAACCAAGTCGATCAGCTCTTCATAGGCATGGATCGCGCGGTCCATTCGGAACTGCTCGACGAAAGCGTGTTCGAACCGCTGACAGGGCCGCAATGCTTTGAGGGCTAATAGCAGGCTGGAACCAAGCGCTTCGGACGAGACTTCCTGCGCCAGCCAAACGCCGGGTTGGCTTCGAAGCAGATCCTTCAGGCCGGCAGAGGCCGGCAGGGCCACGATGGGAAGGCCGCCGGCCGCGGCTTCCAGCAGTGCGTTGGGCAAGCCCTCTTGGCGAGACGAAAGCACAAATGCCGATGCGCCCGGAAAGTAACTGTGTGGGTGGTCCACGTAACCCGCAAAGCGCACGGCGGCTGCCAACCCCAACCTGCGACACTCAGCTTGCAGAGCCGCATGCTCCGGACCGGCGCCGGCGATGACCAGATCGGCATTGGGGAACGTTTCGCAGACCTTTGCAAACGCATTGAGCAGCAGGTCGAAGCCTTTCTCCCGCGAGAGTCTGCCGACGGCGAGCAGATGCGGGCCTGCGCCGGACCATTGAGTTGGGGCATCTTCGCGTGAGGTACGGAGCATTTCAACCTGCACCGGATTGGGCAACACAGCGAGGCGCAGCGTGGGGATTCCGAGCTGTGCAGCAAGTTCCGCAGCCATGGCTGGCGTCTGGCAGATCACCCGGTCGGCCCTGGGGTAGAAGAGGCGATACAGGATGCGCGTACCAATGGGTAGTTCGGCAAAGGCCAGAGAAGCAGAGATGGACGCATTCTGGCGTACCAGGACACATGTGTTTCGCCGTAGGAATGGGCGCATCATCAAGACCAGAAAGTTCAGATGGGCCATTCCGGACAGGATCACATCCGGCTGAAGCAGACGGATCAGGCGAAGCAGTGGAATGGCAGCGGCACGCACTCTGGATCGACCGAGCGCGTGAAGATTTACACAACGTGGAAAAACTTCCGGGCCAGCATCCGCCTGGGTGATGAGTCCGAGATGCAGCTCATACTTCGTGCTCGAAAGATTGCGCGCCAAGTGGGCGGTGACTCGCTCCGCGCCGCCGCCGCCGAGATGTGGAATCAATAGGAGAACCTTGAGCCTATGCATTATGAGCTTTTCCACAGAAAACTGAGTATAGGGCAGTGATTCGATACTTTCGTGTTGCCTCTGTCACGCATTCACACTGTGCCGAAGTGATACAGTTCTGTTTTGCTCACTAACAACCCGTACAAGGACTTCAAAACGACTCCCGCGGATATTCTCTCCTCGGGGCAATGCGTAGTTGTGTCTTCCTTACCAGGTGCATCGGCGAAAGCATGATCGTTCTGGACCCCTGCGTTGGGAAATGTTTACGGACGGATGCAGAGAGCTGTCCGTGAATTGCAGGGAGTGCGGTCAGGCCTATGTTCACATCTGAAGTTCCTGGACTCGTTTCCGAGCTGAACCGCCGGTCAACGCTGCCGCCTCATATTGTTGTGGGCATCACGCATTGTCAGACTTGCCTGACACTCACCGGGCGGCTGCGCGCACTGCGCGAGGCGGGCTTTCGAGTGACACTGGTCTCAAGCCCCGGCGAGTTGCTGGATAGGACGGCTCAGCGCGAAGGGGTAGAGCGGATTGCGCTGCCAATGCAACGCGGCATTGCGCCGTTTGCGGATACTGTATCGCTGCTGCGGCTTTGGATGCTGCTGCGGCGGCTGAGGCCGGACCTGACCGAATTCAGCACGCCCAAGGCGGGGCTGCTGGGAACGCTGGCGGCAATGCTCTGCGGCGTGCCACGGCGCATCTACATGCTGCGCGGCCTCAAACTGGAGACATGCACGGGGTTTAAGCGCCGGATACTGTTGCTGGCAGAACAGGTGACCGCTGCTTGCGCGCATGTGGTGCTGTGCAACAGCGCGAGCCTGCGCACAGAAGCGCGGGCGCTGGGAATTGCGCCGGAGGCAAAGCTGCATCTGCTCGGCGACGGGAGTACGAACGGCGTCGACGTGGAGCGATTCTCGCCGGGGCCGAGCGAAGTGCGAGAACGGCTGGGGATACCGCTTGACGCTCCCGTGATCGGATTCGTGGGTAGATTAACTCGCGACAAGGGCGTGCCGGAGTTGCTGGATGCCTTCGACATGATTCTGACTGCGGCGCCACGCACGCGCCTTTTGCTGGTGGGCTGGTTCGACAAGGCTGAGGACGCGCTGGACGACGAATTGCGTTCACGCATCCAGATACATTCGCAAATCCACTTCACGGAATTTGTCGAGGACACATCTTCCTATTACCGTGCCATGGACGTGATGGTGCTGCCAACGTACCGGGAGGGGTTTCCGAATGTGGTGCTGGAGGCCGCTGCCACGGGGATTCCGGTGATCGCTACAATCTGCACTGGATCGCGCGATGCCGTGGTGCCTGAGGTGACGGGACTGCTGATTCCGCCCGGTTACGCGGAGGCGATTTCGGAGGCGGTTCTTAAGCTCCTGGGCGATCCGGAGCGCAGGCGGCGGATGGGGATGGCGGCGCGGGCGTGGATTCTGGAGCACTTTCAGGACAGGCGCGTACTCTTGCTAACGCAGAACTATTACCGGAGCCTGATGGAGCCGTTGGCGGAAGCGGAAAGAGCCGGCTCTGTCAGCGTGCTGGTGGCGGATCGGCATTGAGCGAGGGGGTGTCGGCCTGAGGCGGCGCTTGCAGCGTGTGCGCTCCGTTGTCCGCGGCGTGAAGCACTTCTCCGGGGGCAATGCCGAGGACCAGCGTGGCGGCGACGGCAAGCAGGAGGGCAGCGCCGACAGCGACGCCGACATGGGGTGCGGGACCCGCATCATCGCCTTGGTTGTTGGACGGACGCTGCACTGCAACCAGCGCGAGGCGCAGATAGTACGCTGCGGCCAGTCCTGAATTGAGCAGGCCGATGATGGCCAGCCAGATTGCTCCTCCACCGACGGCCGCGGTAAAGGAGTAGAACTTGCCGAAGAATCCGCCGGTGAAGGGGATGCCGACCAGCGAAACCAGGAAAAAGATCAGCAGGCTGCCGAGCAGAGGCGAGCGAAAGATCAGCCCTCGGAAATCCTGGACGAAGGGTAGCTGTTCGTCGTAGCCGCTGACCAGGGTGATTACGGCAAAGATGCCGACATTCATGGCCGCATAGGCGGCAATGTAGAAGCTGGCGGCGGCAATGCCCGTGGTTCCAAGGCCTGCGAATGCGGCCAGGAGGTAGCCGGCGTGGGCAATCGCCGAATAGGCGAGCATGCGCTTCACGTTTTCCTGGCGCAGTGCGGCCAGGTTGCCCACGGTCATGGAAAGCACGGCCACGAACCACATGAGCGGCGCCCAGAGGCCGTGGAGTGAAGGGAATATCTCATAGATGACGCGCAGAAGCAAAGCGAAGGCAGCGGCTTTGGGCGCGGTGGAGAGCAAAGCCACTACCGGTGACGGCGCGCCTTCGTAGACATCGGGCGTCCACACGTGGAAGGGCGCCGCGGATACCTTGAAGAGAATGCCGACCAGCATCAGCGCGGAGCCAGCCAGGATCAGCGAATGATTCTGTGCCGTGGGTGCGAGGCGGGCAATTTCGTAAATCTGCGTGGTGCCTGTGGCGCCAAAGGTGAGCGCAACGCCGTAGAGAAGGAAAGCGGTGGCAAAGGAGCCGAGAAGGAAGTATTTGATGGATGCTTCGGGCCCGCGGGCCGTATTTTTGCGGTAGCCGGCCAGAATGTAGGTGGAGATGGAGGAGATTTCAAGGGCGATGAAGACTACCAGCAGTTCAACCGCGCCGGTGAGCAGGCACATGCCGACCGCGCCAAAGACTATCAGCGCGTAGTACTCGCCCTGGTGATGGCTGTCTTCAGGCAGCGTATCGAGGGAGAGCAGAAGGGCCACCAGCACGATGCCGCAGATGAGAACGTGGAAGAAGATGGTGAAGGCGCTGGTCTCGACGGTCGCAAAGAAGCCAGTGCCCTGGGGCAGAGAGAGCTGCCAGAGGCTGGCCCAGAGGGCCACGGTGGTTCCAATGGCGGCGATCCAGCCGAGGTTTCGGCGTGGCAGCGCGGGCGGCAGCGAGGCGTCGATCAGCATGACGGCAACGCCGGTCAGCGTGAGTATGACTTCGGGGAGGATGCGGTAGATATCGGGAACGGGATTCACCGCTGGCCTCCCTGAATGTGAATGACGTAGGTTAGTACATGGTCGTATCGCACGTTGAGCTGAGGATGCGGGCGTACGCCTTGCTCGATGGTTGGCAGCCACAGAGACGGGACCACGCCCATGACCAGCATCAGCACGGCCAGTGGCCACAGCACAATCAATTCGCGAAAATGCAGATCGTCGGGCGGCTTGGATGTTACGAGCGCGCTCTCTGTCCCATAGAAAATGCGCTGCACGAGGCTGAGCATGTAAGCAGCGCCCAGAATGACGCCCACTGCGGCGGCAATCGCCCAGCCGCGGCTCACGCCAATGAAGGTGTTGGACAGGATCAGGAACTCGCCGATGAAGTTGTTCAGCAACGGCAGGCCGATCATGGCGAGGGAGGCAATCACGAACACTGTAGCGGTGCGCGGCAGCTTGCTAGCAAGGCCGCCGTATACGCCGATCTCGCTGGTCCCGTAGCGATCGTAAAGAATCCCGAGCAGCATGAAGAGCGCGCCGTCGATCACGCCGTGGTTGAGAATCTGGTAGACCGCGCCGGTTGTGCCGGTGAGCGTGAAGCCGTAGATGCCGAGAACGATGAGACTGAGATGGCTGAGTGAGGCAAAGGCGAGCAGCCGCCAGAAGTCGCGCTGCACCAGGGCCAGGCACGCGCCGTAAAGGATGCCGATGACGGCGAGCGCAATCAGCCAGGGAGCCAGCGCCTTGGCTTGCGCAGGGAAGAGGCCGATGTGGAAGCGAAGCATGGAGTAAAGGCCGAGCTTGCCGGCGATGACCATGGAGAGCGCGACCGGCGCTTCGCTGTAGCTGTCGGCGAGCCAGCCGTGGAGCGGGAATACCGGCACCTTGACGGCAAAGGCGAAGAGNNCCGGTTTTGGAGTAGAGCCACAGGATTGCGACCAGGAGCGGAGCCGAGGGGATGAAGGTGAAGAGGAAGAACTTCATCGCGGCCTTGGGCCCGTCCTTGCGGCCGTACATGGCGATGAGGATGGCCATGGGCACCAGGGACAGTTCCCAGAAGGCGTAGTAGAGCATGAGGTCGAGTGAGATAAAGACGCCGACCATGGCGGTCTGTTGAACGAGGAAAAGCGCGAAGAATATCTTGCGGCGCTCGTTGATGGCGTTCCAACTGGCGAGCACGCCGATGGGCCCAAGTAGGCCGGTGAGGACGACCAGCCAAAGGCTCAGTCCATCGACGCCGACGTGATAAAAGATCGCGGGGCTTTCGATCCAGGCGTTATTGATGACGAACTGAAAGCTGCCCTGCGCCAAGTCATAGTGAAACGGCAGATGGAGGGCCAGCCCTAAGCTGACCAGAGTGGTGAGCAGCGCGATCCAGTTTGGCAGCTTGGCGCGGTCGGGAACGATCGCCACCATAAGCGCGCCGGCAAGCGGTACGAGGAGAAGCAGCGTGAGAATCGAGTTGTTGATCGCGTCCATTCTCAGTGCCCCGCCAGAGTGAAGTGAATTCCAAGATTTGCCAGCACAGTGGGCCACGGCACGACGACGAAGAGCAACACTGCGGCAGCGCCCGCGGCCAGCCACGCAGCGTAGGAGCGCAGATTGCCCGATTGCCAGCGTTGCAGGAGTGCTCCAGAGAAGGTGGCGATGCCGCCGAGCAACCAGGTTGCGCCGCCGAGGATGGCTTTGTCGACAACCCATCCGAGGACATAGGTGGAGATTGCGAACAGCGGCTTGACGACGGTTGCGCCGTAGAACTCGTCGACGTAGTACTTGTTGAAAAGAATCTTGTAGCCGGTGGGCAGAGTTGCGGCGAGTTCCGCTGGCTGCTGAGGCTTCCGCAGATAGAAGATGTACGCGATGTACCAGCCAAGCAGTGCCACCGCGACTGCGGCTACGCTGAGGATGAGTTCAAGCTGAGCGCTACCCGCGTCTGTTGCACTTGCGCCAACTGAAGGTGCGAGAAACGCACCGAAGCGCTCAATGCCGATCCAGCCGCCGCAGACCGAAAGCAGCGCCAGAACCACAAGCGGACCGAGCATCGACCAGGGGCTCTCATGGGGATGGATTTCTGGGCTGCGTGATTCACCCCAGAAAGTCAGATACCAAAGCCGGAACATATAGAAGGCAGTGAGGAGCGCAGTGACGAGTCCCACGAACCAGAGCACTTTACCGCTTGTTCCCTGCAAAAATGCGGCGTAGAGGATTGCATCTTTGGAGAAGAAGCCCGCGAAGGGCCAGATTCCCGCGATGGCGATCACGCCCGCGGTCATGGTCCAGAAAGTGACCGGGAGTTTTTTGCGCAGGCCGCCCATCTTGCGCAGATCCTGTTCGCCGCCGAGGCCGTGGATGATGGACCCAGCCGCGAGAAAGAGCAGAGCTTTGAAGAAGGCGTGAGTGACCAGGTGGAAGATGGCCGCTGAATATGCGGCGACACCGCATCCCAGAAACATGTAGCCAAGCTGCGAGATGGTGGAGTAGGCCAGCACACGCTTGATGTCGTTCTGTACCAGGCCGATGGTGGCCGCGAAGAGCGCGGTTGCCGCGCCGATGATGGCCACGACGCTGAGAGCGAAGGGCGAGTGGTCAAACAGAACATGTGTGCGCGCGATCATGTAGACGCCCGCCGTTACCATGGTGGCTGCGTGGATGAGGGCGGAGACGGGCGTGGGGCCTTCCATGGCGTCGGGCAGCCAGATGTAGAGCGGAAGTTGCGCGGACTTTCCGGTTGCTCCCAGCAGTAGACAGAGCGCAGTCACGGTGAGCACGCCACCGGTCCATGCGGGATTCGCGGAGAGCTTGGCGGCGATCTCACTGAAGGTCAAGGTGCCGAAGTTGGCCAGCAGGAGAAACATGCCAATGAGGAAGCCGAAGTCGCCGATGCGGTTGACGACGAAGGCCTTCTTGCCGGCGTCAGCAGCGGACTTTTTCTGGAACCAGAAGCCGATCAGCAGGTAGGAGGCGAGACCCACACCTTCCCATCCGACAAACATCAGCAGGGCATTGCCGGCGAGGACAAGCGTGGTCATGAAGAAGAGGAAGAGATTCAGATAGGAGAAATAGCGGGCGTAGCCTTCGTCGCCCTTCATGTATCCGGCGGAGTAGATGTGGATGAGGAAGCCGACGCCGGTGACTACGAGGAGCATGACGAGGGAGAGCTGGTCGAGGACGAAGGTAAAGGTAACGTGGAGGGCGCTTGTGTTGATCCAGGTGCCGAAGGTCTCGACGACCGGCACGTTCAGCATTGGCATATCGCCGAAGAACCCTACCGCGTTCCCCAAAACGGCCAAGAATGCTGCCAGAGGCGCAAGCAGCGCAACCGTCGTCACGAGCACCTTCGGCAAATGCTTGCCAAGCATCCCGTTGATCAAGAATCCCGCGAAGGGCAGCAGCGGAATCAGCCAAAGATGGTAAGGTCCGTTCATAGTTTCATCAGGTCGATACGGTCGACGGCCAGGGTTGCACGGGCGCGAAAGACGGCAATGATGATGGCCAAGCCTACGGCTGCCTCCGCCGCGGCCACCATCATCACAAAGAAGACAAAGATCTGGCCTCGCACCTGGTGCCATTGGTGGGCGAAGGTCACGAAGGACAGATTGACGCCGTTGAGCATGAGCTCAATGGACATGAAGACGGT
>PMWR01000567.1 GCA_003166055.1 Acidobacteriaceae bacterium | reverse complement strand
CAGGGACTGATCACATCGAGCATCACCGTGCCCTTGTGCGCAATCGCCGCCTTGAGCATTGAGAGCAACTGTCTCTTGTCGCCGGAAAACGACCGGCCCACAAACGTCGCGCCCAACTGGATGGCCAGCGCGCAGGTGTCGATGGCCGACAGATCGTTGACCACGCCGGTCTTCAGCTTGGAGCCAATATCCGCCGTCGCCGAGAACTGGCCCTTCGTCAACCCGTAAACACCGTTATCCTCGATGATGTAAATCATCGGAAGATTCCTGCGCAACAAGTGCACGAACTGGCCCATGCCGATCGAAGCCGTGTCGCCGTCGCCGGAGACGCCCAGCATCTTCATGTTGTGCTGTGCGAGAATTGCGCCAGTCGAAACCGAGGGCATGCGCCCATGCACACTGTTAAAACTGTGCGAGCGGCTCATGAAGTAGGCCGGGCTCTTCGACGAGCAGCCGATGCCGCTCATCTTCATCACCCGTTCCGGCTCCACGCCCATCTCCCACATTGCGTCGATAATGCGCTCTGAAATTGCATTGTGGCCGCAGCCGGCGCAGAGCGTGGTCTTGCCGCCGCGGTATTCGATAACCGGAAGGCCAATATGGTTAACTTTGGGGCCTGGTGCTGTTGCGGTAGCCATTTAGAAGCCCTCCTTGGTCGCAAACTCTTCAGTGATGGTTTGGGCGTCCAGCGGCAATCCGTTGTAGTGCAGAATGCTGCGCAGCTTGGTCACCTGGTCGGCGGGCAAGTCCAGCTTCAGCAGGCTCGCCAATTGAGCGTCGCGGTCCTGCTCCACAATGTAAACGCGCTCGTGCGCGGCCACAAAGTCGTGAATAGCGTGCGCAAACGGATAAGCCCGGATGCGCATGTAGTCCACATCCTGGCCGTGTTCCTTCTTGATCTGGTCCAGGCTCTCCCGCAACGCGAAGTCCGTGCTGCCGTAAGCCAGGAATCCGATCTTCGAGCTCCCATCCTTTACGGTGACGGGGCCTGGAACCAGCTTGCGCGCATTCTCAAACTTGCGTGCCAGCCGATCCATGACCTCAACATACTCGTCCGGCCTCTCGGTGTATCCCGCCGCATCGTTGTGTCCCGAGCCGCGCGTGAAATAAGCAGCCTTCGGATGATCCGTCCCCGGCAATGTGCGCCAGCCAATCGCGTCGCCATCCACGTCGCGATACCGGGCGAATCCACCCAGCCGGTCCAGATCGTCCTTGGTCAGCACCTTGCCGCGGTCCTGCGGAGTCGTCGGATAGTCGAACGGATCCGACATCCAGTTGTTCATTCCCAGATCGAGATCCGAAAGCACAAACACCGGCGTTTGCAGCCGCTCAGCCAGATCGAAGGCCGCATATCCCAGCTCGAAGCACTCCCTCATATTTCCCGGCAGCAGCACGACATGCTTGGTGTCTCCGTGCGAAAGGAACGCCACAGAAAGCAAGTCGGCCTGCGAAGTGCGCGTCGGCATGCCCGTCGAGGGCCCGGTCCGCTGCACGTCGAAGATCACGCCCGGAATCTCCGCGTAGTAGCCTAGACCGGAAAACTCCGCCATCAGCGAGATACCGGGGCCCGAGGTCGCAGTCATCGACCGCGCGCCCGCCCAGCCCGCGCCCAGCACCATGCCGATCGCCGCCAGTTCGTCCTCAGCCTGCACCACCGCGTAGGTCGCCTTCCCTTCCGGCGTTACACGCAGCTTCTTCAGCAGGTCCGTCGTGGCTTCCACCACTGATGTCGAGGGAGTGATGGGATACCAGGCAACCACCGTGACGCCGGCAAACACCGCGCCCATACCGCACGCCGCGTTCCCGTCGATGATGATCTTGCCCTTTGTCTGATCCATCCGCTCAATCGCATACGGATCAACCTTGGTCAATTTCTCCGCTGCATAGTCAAACCCGGCCTTCACCGCGCCGAAGTTCAGCTCGAAGACCTTCACCTTCTTGGCAAACTGCTTGCGCAGCCCNNTGCGCCACAGCGCCCACATAAACCATGTTGCGAACCAGCTTGCGTAGCTTGGCCTCAGGACAAATGGCCGCCGTGATGCTGTCGAGCGGCACCGGGTAGAAGACCACATCGTCGCGATACTGCTTGAGGTTCAGCTTTTCTTCGTAAATGGCCACGCCGCCGGTCGGCAGCGCCAGCGTATCCTGTTTTGCGGTGTCGGGATTCAGCGCCACCAGGACCTCGGCGTCGCGTTTGCGCGCCACATATCCGTCCTTGCTCGCGCGGATCGTGTACCAGGTGGGAAGACCGGCTATGTTCGACGGGAAGAGGTTTTTTCCGCTGACTGGAACCCCCATGCCGAAGATGCTTTTCAACAACACGCTATTGGCGGATTGCGAGCCGGACCCGTTCACCGTTGCTACGTTGATGCTGAAGTCGTTAATGACGCGCTCGCGCGCTGTCACTGCTCCCTGTTCTTGTCCCAGGGTAAGGTTCCCAGTTGCCATCGGTCGGGATTCCCTTCCGGTAATTTCTGGAAAGACCTGATCCTGCCTGAGTCTTTCCGTCCCGCATGTGATTATAGTCACTTTGAACGAGCATCGTCCCAGTATGGGGACCACGGTTGTTACCCCTATTGCGCCATTTCCGCTGAATCAGAAGTTGCACCTGCGGGTGAAACCATGCCCATCTGGATTAACTCCCGTGGTATCAACCCTCAAGCACCAGTCGCGTAGAATCCCGGTGCCAGCGCAGCAGCAGCGAAGAAGCAATGATAACCAGCGCCAGGGTCAGCCCGATCCACAACCCATAAATACCCCATTTGAGTACGAAGCAGAGAATAAGGCCCAGAGGCAGCCCCAGCACCCAATACCCCACCAGGTTGGCCAGCATCGGCACCCGCGTCTCGCCCAACCCACGCAGCGCCCCCGTCGATACAGTCTGGATCCCATCGAAAATCTGAAACGCGGCCGCCACCCACAGCAGGCTCGGCCCCACAGCCATCACTTGCGGATCGGTCGTGTAAAGGGCAATCAGCGGCCTCGGCGCCACCAGAAACACCACCGCGGCCAGCAGCATGAATCCAGTGCCCAATGCCAGCGCCATCCAGCCGGCTCGCCGCGCCCGCTCCCGGTCTCCCGCGCCCACTGCATGGCCCACGCTCACAGCGGCCGCCGCTGAAACCCCCAGAGGCACCATGTAGGTGATTGCCGCGTAATTAAGGGCAATCTGGTGCGTCGCCAGCGCCACCGGCGTCAGCCGTCCGGCCATCAGGGTGGCCAGGTTCCATGCGCCCACCTCAAGCAGAATCTGCCCCGCAGCCGGCGCGCCCAGTTTGACCAATTCCCCCAAGCGCACCAGGCTCGGACCAGCCCAGTGTCGGAACAGCGGATGGCCGCGCTTTCGCTCATGGCGCCACGCAAAACCCAGCAGCGCGGCAGCCATAAACACGCGCGCGACCAACGTCGAAAGCGCCGATCCATTCACACCGAGTGCCGGCATGCCAAACTTGCCGTAGATCAGCACCCAGTTCAAAAACCAGTTGATCAGGTTGGCTCCGATATACGTCACGGTAATGACGCGCACCGAGCTCACACCCTGCAGGTAGCGCCGCGTCCCTCCATAAACCAGCAGCGGCAGCGTTCCCCACAGCAGAATGCGCATATAGCTTCCGGCCGGCCCCGCCACCTCCGGCGTAATCCCGAACCGTGCAAAGCCGAAACTCGCCAGACCCATCAGCAGCATCAGTGGCGGCGTGATCGCGCAGGCCAGGTACAGTCCCTGCGCCAGCCAGCGATGGCATTCGTCAAAATCCTTGCGCCCGAAGGCCTGCGCCACCAGCGTATCCAGACCAAGCAGCAGCCCAATTCCGAACAGCGACGGCGTATAGCAGACAGCGTTGCCCACCGCCACCGCGCCAATGGCCGCCGGCCCCAGTTTGCCCACCATAATGGTGTCCACCACGCCCTGGGCCATCCAGCCCAGTTCGCTCAACACCACCGGAACCGCCAGCGTCACCATCGCGCCCAGTTCCCGCTTCCAATTGGCTTGCGCCTGCTGCATTTACCCAATCTATATGCTCGCGCCCCGGGGTAGCGCCGGTCTCCAGACCGGCTGTACCGCGGGTGTCCACAGCCGCACTCTTCAAGCGATTAAATACGGTTGTCCTGATGGCTTGACGCCTTCCGCAAGCTCCCGGGTTTATCCTCCTAGAAGACCTACAGTTTGGCTCCCATGAGGTGCTAAGTGCTCAAGGTAGTACGTCTTTTCTTTGTTGTATTTGGATTGCTGTTCTTAGCCGCAGCACCCCCGACGAACAACACTGCCCAGGCCCAGCAAGGCCCAGACTTCGTCCAGCTCGACAGGGTCACTGCTTCCCAGCCAATCGAAAATGGCATTGAAATCCGCTCCGGCGCGGCCGTCATGCGCATCACCGCGCTTCGCGACGACGTGCTCCGTGTCCGCGTGGGCCCGACCGGCAATCTGCCCGAGGACGCCTCCTGGGCCGTGCTGCCCGCATCCCGCACAGCCTCGGTCGCTGTCACGCCCGAAGCCAGCGCAACCGCAGTCGGCTTCACCACCGCCAAGCTGCGTGTCTCCATTCAAAAGGACCCGCTGCAATTGACCGTCACCGATCTCAGCGGCCACGTCCTCGCCGAGGAACTTCCCGGCAACCCGATCGAATACCACGGCGCGGCCTTTCGCGCAACCTTCAAATCGCCCGCCGACGAGCACTACTTCGGCCTCGGCGACAAGCCCGGCCCCCTCGACCGCCGCAACGAAGCCTTTGTCGACTGGAATTCCGACGCATTCGGCTGGCAGGAGTCCACCGACCCCATCTACAAGTCGATTCCCTTCTTTATCACTTACCGCAAGGGCGTCTCGGCGGGAATATTCCTCGACAACACCTGGCGCGCCAGCTTCGACTTCAATAAGCAGTACCGCGACGCCTACTCCTTCGGCTCGGAGGGCGGCCCGCTCGACCTCTACATCCTCTACGGCCCGGAGCCAAAATCTGTCGTCAAGGCGTGGGCGTGGCTCGTCGGCGCCACCCCGCTGCCCCCGCTTTGGTCGCTTGGCTACCAGCAGTCGCGCTACAGCTATTACCCCGAGGCCGAAGTCCGCCGCATCGCCTCCAAACTGCGCAGCGAACGAATCCCCTCCGACGTAATCTGGCTCGACATCGACTTTCAGTTGAAGAATCGTCCCTTTACCGTTGACCCGGAGCGATTTCCGCACTTCGACCAAATGATTCAGGACCTCAAAGCGGAACACCTGCACACGGTCGTCATTACCGACCTCCACATCGCCGACCAGCCGAACATTGGCTACAAGCCCTACGATGAAGGCGTGGCCGGCAACCACTTCGTCAAGAATCCCGACGGCTCGACCTATGTCGGCGTAGTCTGGCCCGGCAAGGCCGTCTTCCCCGACTTTACACAGCAGGCCTCGCGCAACTGGTGGGGCACCCTTTACGCCGATTTTGTCGGCAAGGGCATCGCTGGATTCTGGAATGACATGAACGAGCCGGCCATCTTCGACGTCGCCTCGAAGACCATGCCCGACGATATTCAACACCGCATCGACGAGCCTGGCTTCAAACCGCGCGTGGCCAGCCACCTTGAGATTCACAACATCTTCGGCATGCAGAACAGCCGCGGAACCTACGAAGGCCTGCGCAAGCTCTCGCCCGGCACGCGCCCATTCGTAATGACCCGCGCCTCCTATGCCGGCGGGCAGCGCTACGCGGCTACGTGGACCGGCGACAACTCCAGCACCTGGAACCATCTGCGCCAGACCACTCCGCAACTGATCAATCTCGGCCTGAGCGGTTTCGCTATGAGTGGCGCGGACGTGGGCGGCTTTGCCGGCTCGCCGCAGCCCGAGCTGCTGACCCGCTGGCTTGAGGCTGCCGCGTTCCAGCCTATCGATCGCGACCACACCGCAAGCGGCACCGCGCCGCAGGAGCCGTGGGAGAACGGCACGCAAAAGGATATTGACCTGCGCCGCCGATACCTCGAAGAACGATACCGCCTCATGCCCTACATCTATTCGACAGCGGAGGAGATGAGCCGCACCGGCCTGCCCATCATGCGCCCGCTCTTCCTCGAGTTCCCTGCCGCCACGGCCGACGCGTACGGCGCACCCCTCGACCTGAGCCCCGGCAACAATGCCTTCCTGCTCGGCCCCGATCTGCTCATCGCGCAGAGCCCCTACCCCGACGAGCTGGACAACTACACAATCACGCTGCCGCCGGCGGGCTGGTACGACTACTGGACCGGCGCGCGCGTCAAAGGCGCCACCGGAAAGCAAGCCGTCGAGAATGCCGCCGTCTCTGACCAGTTGGTCCTGATTCACAATTCCGTGGACACTCTGCCGGTCTTTGCGCGCGCCGGCGCCATCATCCCCGAGCAGCCCCTCGTCCAGAGCACGGAAGAAAAACCGAATGGCCCGCTGACCTTGCGCGTCTACCCGCCCACCGAGCCGGGTCAGGCATGCACCGGGAGCCTCTATCTCGACGACGGCGTCAGCTACGCCTACCAGAAGGGTGATTTCCTGCGCGAGACCTTCACCTGCGCTCGCTCCGCTCACGGACTTGTTGTAAAGGTTGCGCCACGCCAGGGCAGCTTTGCCCCGTGGTGGAGTGAGCTTTCCATCGAGGTATACGGCCAGTCCCAACCCGGCTCGTCGGCAATCACTCCAAGCGGAAGCGTGATCAAAACCTCTTACGATGCCGAACACCACCGCGTCACTGTCTCAGTTCCAGACGACGGCAAGGGCTTTACGTTCGAGCTGGCGGACTGAGTCTATGTTCAGCCTGATTCGAGCCACCCACGCCCGCATCGACAGAAACGTCGTGGCCGCCGGCAGATTGCCCGCAAATTCGCCTACGGGACTTTCGCTTGGAAACGGGCTCGATCGAAGCGCGCGCCTTCCCCTCGGCTTCGTTCACGATCGTTCGCACTCGCGCATTGGCCATGGTGAGGCTGCGTTCGCGGCAGCCCGGCAAGGTTTCCGGCGTTGGGCAATGTTCGACCTGGGATGGGCGCGCGTGGCCAATCCCGGAGCGCCCATCGAGCCTGGCCAGATCATCGCCATGGAAGCGCATACTTTGGGACTCTGGACGTTGAACCTGAGCCGCATTATGGAAACCGTCGACACCGCTAGTCGGTTTGGCCTTCTTTACGCCACAACGCCGATGCATGTCGAGCAGGGCGCCGAGCGCTTTCTGCTGGAAATCGACGCAACCACCGGCGATGTGCACTACCTGCTGGAGGCCATCTCGCGACCCCGCCATTTGCTGGCATGCCTCGGCTTGCCCATCAGCCGTGCCCTCCAGCACCGGTTCGCCCGCGAATCCCACCTCCGCATGCGCGACGAGGTGCAAGCTTAAGCTGAGTAACCCGTTAGGCGAAGACCCCAATGCCCGGTAGACGCCAGTTACCCGTGACAAGAAAGTGACTTTTTCCACCTCTTGAAGCTGGTACCCTAGAACCATGAAATTCGGTGTGCTTGTCTTTCCGGGTTCCAACTGCGACCAGGACACTTACAACGTCATTGCCGAAGTGGCTCACCAACCGGTCACCTTCCTCTGGCATGACTCGGAAGATCTGGCCGGCGTGGATGCCGTGCTCGTTCCAGGCGGCTTTGCCTACGGCGATTA
>PMWR01000324.1 GCA_003166055.1 Acidobacteriaceae bacterium | reverse complement strand
GCAGGCCTCTTGAACGTTTGGCGGGGGCTATTGGTATTGTCTGACGAGTCGCCCAAGCGCACGACAAGCGGAGAAAATGCCCGCAGGGGCTAAAGCCCGGCGATTTTTGCGGCTTGTTCGGCACGACTGAAGTCGTGCCCTTTCGCACATCTACGTCCATGCTGAGTTCTTGAGCAAGCTATGACTGCATGTCCTTTCAAAAAAACATTGATGAGGCCGGCTTTAGAGGCTGAGCAGGGCAACGGCGGCCAGAGCTACGGCGATGCCTGCCATCTGGCGGCGAGTGGGCAGCTCGCGCAGCACCAGCGCGGCGAGCAGAATGGTGCCGCCGGGGTAGAGGGAGCAGACCACGGCGGCTACGTCAAGGCGTCCGAAGCGGGTGGCCTGGATATAAAAGAGATTGCCGAGCGTATCCAGCGTTCCGGCCAGGATGCCGGTGAGCCAGAAGCCGCGCCACGGAGCTTTGGGCGGCACGGCCGCGATGACGAGGATGAGGGCCGCTACGCCGGCCGCGCGGGCAGAGGTCATGGCCCAGAGAATGCCGCCGCCGCTGGCCATTTTGAAGAGGATCAACTGGGTTCCAAAGCCGATGCCNNGTGCGGGTGATGAGCCAGATGGCGGCCAGGCCCATGGCCAGCCCTATGGCGGTCAGAGGAGTGGGCAGGCCGTCGTGGAGGATTGAGAAGGCGACGGGAACGAGAGCAGTGAGCAGTCCGGTGAGGGCGGCGGTGAGCCCCATGGCGCCCATGGCCAGTGCTCGATAGAACACGGCCAACGCCAGCGAGCCCTCAAAGCCGCCCAAAGCGGCATAGAGAAGGAACGACGAGCCGGGAATGGCGATCCCCATGGCGCGGCAAAGCGCCAGAAGCAGGAACAGGGAGACGATGTGGCCGGAGGCGACGATGAGCAGGGCGGGAGCGCGGCGCGCGCCCACGCCGCCGACGAAGTCCGAACCGCCCCAGGTGGTGGCGGACAGCAATCCGAGTCCGGCCGCCGTTCCCGAACCGTTCACAGGCTAATGTGAATCCTGGGCGCTGGGGTAATAGCCGTTCTTGGCAGTCACGTCCAGGCCGGGGCGCTCGACGCGCACATCGATTTTGCGGAATTTGCCGTCGATGAAGGGCTCGTGGGTGATATAGCCCAACGTGTACTGGTTGCGGGCTTCCATGGCGATCTCCTGGTAGCTCTTTTCAATACCGTTGAGATCGCGCTCGGAGTCGGCTGTGCCACCTGTTGCCGCGATGTACTTGTAGAGCACATTGTCGTACATGGTGAAGGGCAGGTGGAAGCGGCTGAGGTAGCCTTCACCCCAGCGCGCGGAGTCGCCCACCAGAGTGCCGTAAACGGCGATCTGGTTGGCTTCAAGGTAGTGAATGACTTCCTTGATGGTTGCCTTGCTGCCGTTTTCCTTGCCGTCGGAGATGACGTAGATGATGCGGCGGCGGCCCTTGGGACGGGTGGACAGTTCTTTGGCGGCGGCCAGGATAGCGTCGTTCAGAGTGTGAATCTCTTTGGGGATGGTGATGACGCCGCTGCCGGAGCCGACGGAGCGCCCGGGCTGGATGTTGGGGTCGGCGCAGTTGCCGTTGACGCGAATATCGCATCCGGAAAGCGCGCCGCTGTTGATGGGGACCAGCATGTCTTCTCCGGCCGCCTTGGTCATGGAGAAGACAAAGGGGACGCGAGCGCTCTGCGCGCCGGTGAAGCCGCCGGAGCGGTCCTGAGCGCCGTTGCTGTAGGAGACGACGGCTAGTTCGTCATAGGGGGTGAGCGCGCCCTGGATGGCGTCAAGAGATCTGTTGACCTTTTCCATGACGTCGGTGGTGAGGCTCTGGTCTACGACGAAGGCGATGGAAAGCGGGGCGGGATCGACGGTGAAGAGCCGGAGGGGTTCACGGGTGTTGTTCTCGTAGACCTTGAAATCGCGGAAGGTAAGGCCGGCGACCAGTTTGCCCTTGGAATCCTTGACGGTGACGGGAACTTCAACAAAGTTGACATTCAGGTGGAATGTCGGGAGTGCGTCCGCTCCTTCGGGGGGAGTGGTCTGGAAGTCGTCTTTGGCCGGTGGGGCAACCGCCGTGCTGGAGGGCGCGGGCGGTGTCGCGGAGGTTGACGAGGACGCGCTGGAGGGGACCGGCTCGGTTCCCACACCCTTGCCGGGCGTGATGGGGGTGCCGTCGGCACCCATCAACGGCGGCGGCGCCTGGGGAGCAGGGGCATCCGGTACCGCAGGCTGCTGCGGTTGTTGCGGCTGTTGCTGCTGGGCCAGTGCCGCCGGACTCAGAGCCGGACCTAAATTGAGAAGTGCCGCCAGCGCCAATGCTGTTAAACCAAGCTTCACAGGTGTGTCTCCAGAAAACAGTGAACAGTGAACAGAGGACAGTGAACAAGTGATTCAGTGTGCAAGAAACAGTGAATCAGTGAAGAAGTGAAACAGTGAAGAATGCTACTGAGAACAGGCTTCTCCGACCTCTCTGGTTCTCTCCATTCAGTTGGATGCGGCCGGGATGGAAACGGCTTGCAACTGAACCTGAAACCTGGCAACCGACCCCAGTAGTGCTGCATTCGTCAGAGTATCAGACGCGCCAGAAGGGCGCAGGTTGCCAGACGGGCCAGAAAGAGTTCGCATATGCTTTCGGCGTATGCTGTCTTTGGGAGTCGAATTTCGTCTAAAGGTCCAGTATGTTTCCCCGATTGGGAATTGCCGTGGTGTTGTTCGGCCTGCCGGGGTTGCCGGCGGCGGGATGGGCGCAGCTTGCCCCATCGCCGGACGCACCGCCGGTGAGCCATGCGCCGGCCCCGGCGGCCGATGAAACACCGGTGGCCACATTCAAGGTGAATGTGAACCTGGTGGACGTATTCTTCACGGTGAAGGACAAGCAGGGGAACCTGGTCCCTCACCTGACCAAGGACGATTGCACGATTAACGAAGACAAGGAACCGCAGAAGCTGAAGAGCTTTGTGGCCGAGACGCAGCAGCCGCTGACTTTGGGAATTCTGTTGGACACTTCGGGCAGCCAGCAGAACGTGTTGCCGCTGGAGCAGGACGTGGGCAGCCAGTTCCTGAGTCGCGTGCTGCGGCAAAAGGACGAGGCATTTCTTCTGTCGTTCGATGTGGATGTGGACCTGCTGCAGGACTACACCAACAGCCCGCGTCTGCTGACGCGCGCCATGGACAAGGCGGAGATCAACACCGCCGGGGGCAATGGCGCCGCGGGCATTCCGGGCGCAGGCGGGGGAACGGTTCCCACCTACGGAACGCCCAAGGGAACGCTGCTGTACGACGCGGTCTACCTGGCGTCGAATGAGAAGATGACCCAGGAGTCGGGCCGCAAGGCGATGATTCTGCTGACGGACGGCGAGGACGAGGGCAGCAGCAGAAAGATTCAGGAGGCGATTGCGGCGGCGCAGAAGTCGAATGTGCTGGTGTACGTGATTCTGATNNTGATCGACGTAGGGAACAACGGCAAGAAGCTGGAGGCGGCCTTTCAGCAGATTGAAGACGAGCTGCGCACCCAGTATGTGGCCACCTATACGCCCAGCAACCTGAAGCTGGACGGGACATTCCGGCACCTTGGGGTGCAATGCCAGGGGGATGGGATGAAGGTNNGGTCTGGCTGGATGGAAGAATCTCCACAGTCCACGAAGAGATTTCCGGCGCAGTTACGGTAAAGCGCGCGAGCAGCGGGGCGGAGTGTGCGGTCGGGTTGATATGCACAGAGCTGGGCATTGACCTTGATCTGGGCAGTGACCTTGTCAGGACGCAGACTGTCCTGATTCTGGACAGCTTGACCTCTGTTTTCAAACGACAGTAATCTGGCACTTCGAATGAGTTGTCGTTAGTATCGGCTCATGCGGAAAAGACTTTAGCCTTTCCAGGAAAATCTTTCATTTCGTGGAAACTCCGCTTCGAGGAGGTTGCGATGGTCACCAACTGGACAGCCAATGACGGCTTTGAGATCAGTCCCCGGTTTCGCGCGACACTCGAGGAGCGGATTGCGCGCCTGGAGAGAGACGCGGAACGCGACGAGGCGCAGGTGAGCCTGCTGGAAGACGGGGATCATATCCGGCGGCAGATGCGGCTGGTGGCGGTGGAGCGGTCAGAGGCGCTGCGCATGCGGCTTTTCCTGGACCGCGCGCAGACGCGGCTTCCGCGGCCGCTGATCCCGCTGTAACCACCTGCGACGACCTGCGTCCACCTGCGGTGGGGCACCTACGATAGAAAGTGCTGTGATGCGAAGGGCCGCTGCCTTCTGTTGAAGGCGCGGCCCTTTGTGTTGTTGCGCGGAATTTTGGAGCACCGGGTGGGGATTGAACCCACGTATACAGGTTTTGCAGACCTGCGCGTTAGCCACTTCGCCACCGGTGCCCGAAAAGCAGGGATCAGAGATCAGGGGTCAGGGATCAGCAAAGCCGAACTGACAACTGACGACTGCAATTGAAAAACCCACCACGCTTGTTGGCGGGTGGGTCATTGGGGTGATTCTTGACTCGGAATCTAGCCCAGCGAACACGCCCGCTCAGCGCAGCTCTGACAGCAGCAGCACAGACACATTGCGGGAGTGAATTGGTTGGGCATGAAATCTTTCTGCCAGAGTGAACAAATGCGGTTCAAACCAGCGCGTATTCGTAGAGTAGGGGCACGTGGACGGCTTGTCAAGGAGAGGACGGCAGTTTTTCATCGAATGAGAATCAGGACGGAAGATGGAAAGACCCGATGGCCGATGGCTGGCGTTTGTGCCTTCCCACCCTTGCGACCCAATGCGCGCCGCAAGGATGGGGCACCCAGAGATTCGTCTTCCCGCGGGTCGCCTGCGCTGTAGTTATGCGAATGAGTTATGCAAACGAAGCGCTCAGGGCCTGGAGTTCAAGATTGCTTTCGATATGTGAGGCGTTGAAGGATTCAGTCGGCACGCGGACTTGGCAATTCGGAATGTCGGAGTCGACAAATGCGTCAAAGACAAACTCATAGAGCGACTGGCGGCCGGTGGGCTTCTGGTTGCGTGCGCGGAGAAAGTCGAAGCGGAATGCGGAACAGGACTCGAGTTCCCGGAGGAATGCGGGAGAGAAGAAGTCAGGCGCGTTGGCAACGGCCATGAAGATGAGCGAGCGCCAGCTCATGCGCAGCAGGTCTTTCATGCTGGAAGAGCCGTTGGGGAGGCGATCCATCCGGTCGGCGATCTGGCGACTGAAGTGGAGCAGTTGCAGGACGAGGCTGTCGAGCGGTTGGCCTTGCTCTGCCGCGCGAGTGAAGAGCGTGACGGAACCGCGGCGCAGGTCGTCGCGCACATCCTGCAGGTCGTCGCCGAGTTGGAGCAGCACGCCCCAGTCGAAGGAGAAGCGGATTTCTTCGTCGGTGAGCCAGGGCTGCGCGAGGCAGGCATCGGCGAGGACCGAAGTTCCGCCCTTGGCGCAACTGATGCGCAGGATTTCGGTGACGTTCAAAAGGTCGCCGTTGCGCGCGCTCGTCTTGAGCTGCAGGAGGCTCTGCTCCTGGCCGCGATGGATGGCGAGGAGGGCGTCGTAGACCTGAGGATAGCGCGAGCGTGGATATTGCTCTTCAATGAGCTGAACCATGGTCCAGACATCCGCTTCATGAGAAGTGGAGGCGGGAAGGCGCTGGCCGCAGAGGCGCTGGCGGAAGCGCTCGCTGAAACGGAGCTTGTCGGCGGTGGAGAGGCCGGGATGGTCGAGGTGGTTATCGGTGTAGGGGTAAAGCAGGCTGTAGGCGAGGATGGAGGAAGTGAGTTCCATGGGCTGACCGAGAAGAGCCTGCAGTCCGCAGGCGGTCCAGGCATTGCGGCAGGCCTGGATAGTGTCTTCCATGGTGAGAGTGGGGTCAAAGCGGCGCGCCCAGCGGGCTAGCTGCGTGCCCACGGGGATAAAACTGTTCGAGAGCAGATCTACCGCCTCGCCTTCGAGGCCAAGTGCGGTGGCTGCGAAGCGAGGAAAGATCGCGACAATCCGCTGGTGAACAAGCCGGCGCTCGGTTGCGGTGCGCGGGGCGTGGCGGGCCTCTCGCTGGACGGCGCGCAGGGCGTGGTCGTAGGACTTCTCGTGCTTGCGCTGGGCACGCACTGTGTAGCGAGGCGAGAGCGGAATGCCGCGCTGGGCGCAGGTGTTCCACGATTCGATCGTCTGCGCAACCTGCGCTTCAACCCAGGGCCAACCGTATGGGTGTTCCATGTTGTTGAAGGGTACGCAACGAAAGGGCGGCGGGTTCCATCGCGAGTACTTATGCGCCAGATTGCCAATCCACAGACCAATCCACAGACGATGGCTGGATAATTGATGAAGGCCAAGACGGGCGGGAGCGGATTCGATGCAGCTGGATTATTTCGTGGTGGATGTGTTTACGGGCGAGGCGCTGAAGGGCAATCCGCTGGCTGTGGTGATGGACAACGTTGACCTGGCAACCGAGCAGATGCAGGTGATTGCGCGCGAGTTCAATTTGTCGGAGACCACGTTTGTGGAGCGGCGGGCGGCTGAAGTGGAACGCGCCGAGGGCGTGCGGGTGCGCATCTTCACAACGCAGGAGGAACTGCCTTTCGCGGGACATCCAACGCTGGGTACGGCAAGCGTACTCAAACTCGTGGCGCCGGAGACTGT
>PMWR01000115.1 GCA_003166055.1 Acidobacteriaceae bacterium | reverse complement strand
GGCAGAACAGAGTCTTGCCTGCTCCGTGGCCGCTCCCGGCATCAAGCCCCAGTTCGGCTTGGTCAGCGCCGGGATCGGGCGACCAAATGATGTTCAGTCCTTGCCGGAGGGGGATATCGCGAATGATCTCGCCTGGCTTCTCCCAAAGTACGATTCGGCGGACCCAAAGGCGCGGCTCTCCGCGCGAGGCGTCAAGCCTGACCGTCGCATCCGCCTTAGGAAACAGCTCGCCTTGCTGTGCCATCTTCCACGCTCCGATTGAAGGCAATNNGTCAACCACCAATGCCCCAGAGCCTCTCAGTTGCCTGCTTGCCTCTGCCCAAGGATAATCCACGCCGTTCTTTTGGAACTGAGAAATCTGAACCACGTTGCCCTTTACAGGACGCGCGTCTGGGCCTATCAGACGCAACCAATGCCTCGCCTGTGTTTCGTCCATGAATGCCGCGGCAAGGACGGGTTTGCGGACGAGGATCGCTGCAAGGCGGACTCTTTCTGGGTCAACGGCCACACCAATGGTTCGCAGAACATCAATCAAGGAAAAGAGAGCAACGTTCTCTGGAGTCACGCCCATCGGCGTAGCCCAAGCATCATCTGGCAGCGCATCAATGTCGCTGAATGCACCCTTGCTGACTGCGGCGACCTGGATGATCTCCTCCGGCCAGGGATGAGCGACGGCGGCATCGGCNNCCACGGCGGCGCGAGGAGTGGGGAGGCTGGCCTTGAGCCGTGCACGGTCTTCTGCCTTCTCGTTCTCGGCCGGACTCCAATCACCATTTGGCTCGGCTGGTAGGTAAAGGTGGAAGAATGCGGCATCCAACTCACAGCGGAGCATGAAACGGCGGTCATCGTCCCAACGGAATGGAGGAAGGGCACAGCCAATTTGTATTGCGAATGCACTGAGGGAGTAAGTTGTATAGCAGAGCTCCAAAGATCGCGGATAAATAAAGGAGCCGAGCTTCGTTAGGCAACCGGTCGCGTCGAAGAACCCCAACGGACGTGGCGCAGGAAGTTGCCAGAGAATGTACTTGTTTAGGTGCGCACCAAAGAGCTTTTGCCTCGCAGCGAAATCAAACGGAACAGAATTCATCAAAGCAACGAGAAAAAGTGCATGAAGTGCNNGCACTGTTGCCAAACGCCCTGGAAGGAGCGACTGTCGCCATCGTTGTTCGGGCATTCGATATAAGATTTGTCACGTCGCGGAAGGCAATGCACCAACCACAACTTACCGTTGTTGCGGCACACTGCTTACGCCAAGCATCTTGGTTCACCCAATATCTTGGCAGAGATTCATAAGCTGGATTAGTTAGTTGATCCACTCGCGGGGCAGCCGTTGCAGCCTTAATGCCGAAACGGTTGGATTCTGGTATACCTTCATAAGTTGCGAATCGGTGTGTAAAGCCATGGATATGTTTGCCCTCCAGTAGTGGAACATAAACTTCCTCCTCCGCTCTAAAGAATCGACTCTCATCGAGGACGTGCCCGTCCGCGGTGAGTTCTTCCAGTGTGCGAAACCCGCTGGAATCGGATGTCATATCGAACATCCTTTGATACTCAGTTCCCCACGGAGTTTCCTTAGTAGCCTCCCGCACGAGTGGCGGGAAGCGCCTATAGAAGGAACAAGTGATGTCCATATCGTTTCGGTTTGAAAACACCGGGCAAACCTGGATGTTCGGGTTCAGTAACTCGACCTCGCTTCCGGTAAGCTCGTATATCTTTTCCGCCGACGTTGCCTCTTCAATGTCAAGACAGTTGAAAGCGTAGGTGCACACGACTTTTCTCGCGGTTCCCGAAATAGTTACCAAGCTGAATCGTTCGTGATAGCCAACGTCTGGAAACCACCCAAGCCAGTTCTTGAAGTCACGGACTTGCCAGAGCCTACAGTCCAGGACCATTTTTCGGTAAAAGTCAACATTTTCTACAGCGTTGACAATACCCGTTTTCAGAATCTGCCCCGCTACCCCAGACGGAGATGTAACCTGAGTTGCAAGCTCAGCAAACAGACTATACGTGTTTGCCTCGCCAGCAGCTGTTAGTGGGAATCGCTTGCAGAGCCTGTAGAAGCCGCTCAGCTTTGCGTCAACTTCTAGCTGTGCAATATAAACGCGCCACTCATGACTGTCAGCCTCTCGGTGCTTTGCAATCAACTTCTTCCTAATAGCGGCCGTCTTAGCTGTAGCAATTTGTGGATCGAGGCTGGCAAAAAACTCCCTTTCTTGCAGTTTTACTTTTTCCCATGGTGGGTTTCCCAACACCACATCAAACCCGCCGTTCCAACCTGCTTGCTCGTTCTCTGCTTCCTTATCAGGCGCTGGCACATGGAATACATCCGGGAAGGCCAGATGCCAGTGAAAGAACTGGTATTGCTGGGATAGCCGCACAATCTCGTCGCGCATCCACGCATCGCAGGCGTGTGGGTTATGCTCGATGCGGCGGAAGTCCTCTTCCGTGATGGGGTGGTTGAACTCCCGCGTCTTCTTCCAGACGAACGCGGCGCACCAGGTGTCGGCCAAGAATTGGCCATCGAGGTAATTGCCAGAACGGACCATGGCTTCATACATCCGCTCCTTGTTGCGGACAGCTTCGATGGAGTCGTCTGGTGCATCGTCCAAATGGACCATGCTGGCGGCCAAATCTCCCAGCCGCTCCCAGGGTTCGGTGGTCGCCGCAAAAAGACGCCTGTACCCGATCTTCTCTGTCCTGTTTACCTTTTTGAATCGGCTACATATCTCCTTGTCGTCCCCTTCGATGGGCGTAAACGCCTCGTCGGGGATGCCTTTGGACAGCAGAGCGGGCGTCGTGCCGAGCAGGCTGTTGCCGACGCGGATGTGGTGATCGAG
>PMWR01000183.1:4665-5628 GCA_003166055.1 Acidobacteriaceae bacterium | reverse complement strand
AAGAACTGCGTATCGCGAAGAACCTGGATCAAATCACGACTGCCGAAAAGGCCGGAATCTCCGAGAAAGCATTGAGAAATCTCGAGGCTGGTCGCGGATCGAGCATCGAAACGCTGGTTCGCGTCTTGAAAGCTCTCGATTCTCTCGATGGCTTGCGTTTGCTTGCGCCTAAATCCTCTGTCAGCCCGCTGGCGCTTTTGCGCCATTCGGAAACCGCCCGTCGGCGTGTGCGTCGTTCAAGCATTGAGGCAAACAAAGGATGAAAGACGTATCGGTTATTGAAGTGTGGGTTTGGGGCCGTTTCGCGGGGGCTGTCGCTCTTGACCCCAGTCTCGACTATTACGCGTTCGAATACGATCCTACCTGGAAGAGAACGGGGGTCGAACTATCTCCCCTTCATATGTCTTTGAAGGAGTCCCGGTCGGTCTACGTTTTTCCGACGCTTCCGGAAGCCACATATTTCCGTCTCCCCGCTCTTTTGGCTGACGCACTACCAGATGACTTCGGAAACGCTCTCATTGACGCATGGATGGCCCAACGAGGCATCGTGAAGAGTTCCGTGACTGTTCTTGACCGACTCGCATATATGGGAAAACGAGGAATGGGCGCGCTAGAGTTTCGACCTGCGAGAGGAGCTCACAAAGAAAGCTCGGCTCCCGTCGAAATGAAAGAGCTCGTTGAAGAAGCCAGGAGCCTTGTCCAGGGAACCTTCTCAGTCGACCATGAAGCCAAAGCCGCCCTCGCCAACATCATCAAGGTCGGGACCTCCGCCGGCGGCGCCCGAGCGAAGGCAGTTATCGCGTGGAATCCGGCAACGGACGAAGTGCGGAGCGGACAATTCGATGCCGCCCCAGGATTTGAGCATTGGCTGCTGAAATTCGATGGAGTAGGCAAAGATGAGGAACTCGGAACCGGCGAAGGCTACGGTCGAATTGAATTTGCATACTATTTGATGGCAACGGC
>PMWR01000183.1:0-4588 GCA_003166055.1 Acidobacteriaceae bacterium | reverse complement strand
TCTTTCACCAGCCTACGATGTGACACACGCCTACAACCCAATGGGTGAGTGGACCTATCAGCATTTGATGAGTGTCAACCAAAAGTTCAAAGACATCTCCAAGGCGGATCTTCTAGAGGTTGCTAGTCGTTTCAGCGTAAGAAGGCCCGAGAACGTCCTATCCGATGTTCGTAGCGCCATTGACAGTTGGTCCCAATTCGCCAGGCGGGCGAATCTCTCTCCATCTCTCCAAAAGCGTGTCGCCAACGATTTACTGCAGCTATAGCATAACGAGGACACCTCCGCCGAGCCCCGGCAGAGGTCGCGGGGTCTTTGCAAGAGATTGGCATATCATCTGATCCGGGTCTCAACTGGCGACAGCCCAATGTTGATTTCGAGGCTGAATGCGGTGAGATTTTCTGCGTTCTGGATGTGTGGTGGGCGAGGCGCCGGTGATTCGTCAGTGAGCAGGATCGAGGCGGCAGGAGCGCTCGGTGCGGGACGGCAGGGGCTGAAGCCCGTGTCGTTTTGGGGGCTTCTTCGGCACCCTCCGACTTCGCTCAGGGCAGGCTCTGAAGCCATGCCCTGACACAGAACAGCGGGTGTTTGCGGACTGTTTCCCACCCTTGCGCGGGAAAAACGCGAAAGGATCGGGCACCCAATTCAAGCGGCGTGGACGCGCTCGACGGCGAGGCGGAGGCCCATCGCTTTGAGGATTGCGAAGAGGCTGCGTAGTTCTGGATTTCCTTGTGCGGAAAGGGTGCGATAGAGCTGGGTTGGGTTGAGGTTGGCTTTTGCGGCTACGTCCTGAACGCCGCCAAAGGCTTTGGTCATCTGGCGCAGGGCGATGAGGAGTTCGCCTTGTTCTCCGTCTTCGAGGATGCCGTTGAGCAATTCAAGGGCGTAGGCGGGGTCTTCCTTGAGCAGTTCCGCCATCGCTTCGTCGTGGGTTCTGTCTCTCATTTCTCGATCCTCCTTTGCCAGTCCAGCCAGTTTTCGCATGCGCGATCGATGTCCGCGTCCTGGGTTCTCTTATCACCGCCGCAGAGAAGCAGGACTATTTCGGCGCCAGAGATTGCGTAATAGACCCGATAGCCCGGGCCGACGTCGATCCGAAGCTCCCAAACACCATCGCGGCAGGGCTTGTGATCACCAAAGTTGCCGAGTTCAATTCGGTTGACTCTTCGGTCGACCGAGATTCCCGCCTTTGTGTCGCGAATCTTGCGACGCCACTCCATGTAGACGTCTTTCTGGTTGCGCGTCAGGTAATGGCGAATCTCGTACATTTAGATTCTCGTTTATAAACGAATAAATGTCAAGTTGAGTGCGTTGTTAGTTTCGACAGCCGGCTCGATCAGGCTTGGTCGCGCCAGAGGGCCACGCCGCCTAGAAGGCCGGTTTCGTTGGAGACGATTTCTACGTTTTTGGGCGGGACGAAATCGATCTTCTTGGTGTTGCCGCCGCCGAGGTAGAGGTGGTCCCAATTGAAGAGGGCCTCGGTGGACTGGATGGCTTCGAGGAGGAGCTTGTTCCAGACCTTCTTGCCGAATTTGTCGAGGCCGCGGCGGCCGATGTAGTCCTCGTAGGTCATGCCTTTTTTGCGCCAGATGTGGTGGCCGAGCTCGAGGCCGGGGCAGAGGTGACCGCTGGTGAAGAGGGCCGCGCCGAGGCCTGTGCCGAGGGTGAGGACGAGTTCAACGCCGTGGCCCTTGATGGCGCCGTAGCCGGCGACATCGGCGTCATTGCCCACGCGGGTGGGCTTCTTCCAGCGCTTTTCGAGTTCGGCCTGGAGGGGGAAACCCTTGGCCCAGAGGGGATGGAGGTTGAAGGCGAGGTAGGTGCAGCCAAACTTGACAACGCCAGGGAAGCCGACGGAAACGCGATCGAAGGCGGGCATGAGCTTGCGCAGTTCATCGAGGCCTTTGAGCACGGCGTCTGGCGTCGGGATGGCTGGAGTGAGGACGCGCTGGCGTTCGCTGACGGGTTTGCCTTTGGCGTCGAGGAGGATGGCTTTGAGGCCGGAGCCGCCGATGTCGATGGCCATGGTGATGGGGAGAATGGGCTTGTAGTTGGGGTTGAACGAAACGGCAGAGGCGGGTGTTGCGGTCTTGGTAGCCATCAGCAATGAATTGTACTGCGCGGGGGCGGGATTGTGTGGAGCGGAGTGGGTGGGGCTTTGCGGGAGGGTTATCTCGGTTGCGTCATGCGGCCCGAGCCGGTGAAGAATCGAGAGATGTCCTGGCCTTTATCGGCAAGTTTGGCGATCTGTTCGGCGGTGATGGGCGTGGCGGGATTATCCATTTTCTTTACGTTCGGTTGCTACGGATTGTCGCTCGTTTTGACGGCGTTGGCCAGTTTAGTCGATGGGATGAGTGTACATAATCCACACCTGAATCCCCTACACTTAGGAGAGCTCTGAACAAGTCAGGGGACCGCGTTAATCTTCCCTCAGGGGCTGAAGCCCGGCCTAACCTTAAGTTTTCGGCACGGCTAAAGGCGTGCCCTTTCAAAACATCGACCCACGTAGAGATTCCTCACGGTTGTCCTTATGGCTGCTTATTGCGAAGTCGCGCTGCCTGTGCCGCTGGACCGCACGTTTACCTATGCGGTGCGGGAGGGACAGTTGCCGGTGCGCGGGGCGCGGGTGATTGTGCCGTTCAGGAACGAGAAGCTGATTGGGGTGGTGACTGGAGTGAGCGATGCCGCGCCCACGGATTTTGAGGCGCGGTTTCTGGAGGCGGTGCTGGATGAGGAGCCGCTGCTGAGCGAGAACCTGCTTGCGCTGGCGGAGTGGATGGCGGGGTACTACCTGGCGCCGCTGGGCGAGGTGCTGCGGGGGATGCTGCCNNCTGGCGGCGGAGGTGCGGAGGACGGTTTATTACCGGATTACGGATTTGGGACGGGATGTGCTTGCGGGGAGCCTGGACGGGGATTTTCAGCCGAGACGGTCTCGTACGTCAGGGGCTAAAGCTCGCGATTTGTCCGCCGGTCTTGATGCCGGGGCTGAAGCCCGCGGTGATTTGGACGACTTTATGCGGGGGTTGAAACCGCTGCCTCCCTCCGCATTGAGGGCGGAGGCAGAGGGGCGAAAGAAGATTTCCGGCGAAGAGATGGATACGGAGCGGCGGGTGCTTTCGCGGCTGGCGAATGGGGAGGCGGTGAAGGTTTCAACGCTGCGGACAGCTACGGCGGCTACGCTGCAGGCGCTGGCGGGGATGGTGCGCAAGAAATGGATTGCTCGGGAGACGGCGGCGACGGAACGGGATGCGCGGCGGATGGAGCGGTTCGCGGTGCTGACGCCCGAGGCGCGGCTGCCGAATCTGACGGAGAAGCAGCAGGCGATTTTGGCGGAGCTGGCGGCTTGCGGGGGCGAGTTGCCGCTGGCGGAGCTGAGGAACAAGGAGCTGCCGAGTTCAACGCTGCAGACGCTGGTGCGGCGGGGGCTGGTGCGGATTGAGGAGCGGGCGCAGGTGTTTCGCATGGGGGGCATTGAGCCGGCGACGGTGCCGTTCAAGCTGAACGAGACGCAGATGGAAGCGCTGGCCAGCGTGGCGACGGCGCTGGGGGGATTCAAGACGTTTTTGCTGCATGGGGTGACGGGTTCGGGAAAAACGGCGGTGTACCTGGCGGCGATGCGGAGGGCGCTGGAGCAGGGGTTGTCGTCGATTTTGCTGGTGCCGGAGATTGGGCTGACGCCGCAGACGGTGGGGCTGCTGGACCAGGCGTTTGGGCAGCGGGTGGCGCTGCTGCACTCGGCGCTGACGCCGGAGGAACGCAGCGAGCAGTGGCGGCGGATCAGGCGCGGGGAGGCGGCGATTGTGGTGGGGACGCGGTCGGCAATTTTTGCGCCTGCGCCGCGGCTGGGGCTGATCCTGGTGGATGAGGAGCACGATCAGAGTTACAAGCAGGAGGAGACGCCGCGGTATAACGCACGCGATGTGGCGGTGATGCGGTCCAAGCTGGAGGGCGCGGTGGTGGTGCTGGGGTCGGCGACGCCGTCGCTGGAGAGTTGGCAGAACTCGGCTGCCGGGAAGTATACGCGGATTGACATGCGGGAACGGGTGATGAACAGGCCGCTGCCGGAGGTGGAGCTGATCGACATGCGGCAGGAGTTTCAGCAGACGGGGAAGGAACAGCTTTTCTCGCGGGCGCTAGTGGAGCAGACGAAGCAGGCGTTGGAACGCGGAGAGCAGGCGCTGATTCTGCTGAACCGGCGGGGCTACTCGTTTGTGGTGATTTGCAGGGCGTGCGGGGCGAAGCTGGAGTGCGAGAACTGCGCGATTTCGTTGACGCATCACAAGCCGGCGGCCGCCGAAGCCAGTGAAGATGAGGCAGTGGCGCGGCGGGGGCAGCGGTTGGAGTGTCATTACTGCGGGTTCAAGCGGACTGTGCCGGCGCGGTGCCCTAAGTGCGAGAGCGAACATCTTTACTATTTGGGCGCGGGGTCGCAGCAGGGGGAAGAACGGCTGGCGGAGATATTTCCGTTTGCGCGGATTGGGCGGATGGATCGCGACACGGTGCGCGGGCGGTACGACCTGGAGCGGCTGCTGGCACGGCTGCATTCAGGCGAGATCAATTTGCTGGTGGGCACGCAGATGATTGCGAAGGG
>PMWR01000318.1 GCA_003166055.1 Acidobacteriaceae bacterium | reverse complement strand
TGGCCTTCTGTATCGAGCTTCGACTGGCCTACCTGCAGTCGGCTTTGCAGTAATTGTTCTTGAAGGACGGCGATTTGTTCCTGCGCGGCTATGCCCTTTGCTTCTGCCTCCGAAAGGGCATCGCGAGCCTGGTCTTCACGCGCTCGAATCTGTGCGTCGTCGAGAATGGCGATCGTGTCTCCGNNCATTTACGGTGTCACCTTCGCGCACACGAACCTCAAGAATGCGTCCGGTTGTTTTGGATGCAACTGCTGAGTCGTCGCCTTCAATCCTGCCGCTCACGACGACAATGCTGGCTGGAACTGCTGGCGCGGCGAAGAAGACCCTCCAAATAAGAACCGCCGCCCCAATCAGCACCACGCCAGCGACGATCATCAGAATCAGGCGTCGTCGCGTCGCGGCCTGCTTCGTCTTCTCGTCGGCTGCCTGCTTAGCCTTTTCGTCCGCTGCTTTCTTTTCACCTTCCGCTGGGTCCGGCTTGGCGCTGTCCGCCGGGGCCGGCTTTGCACCGGGGGAGTCCGTCTGCATTTTTTGCTCGGACTCTTCAGGCACGCTTTCAACTTTGGGTGTAGTCATTTGCTGAGCCTCTGCTTCCTTGAAGGTGTCATCGATCCATGCTTAAGGCGAAAGTCCTGGAGATACGAAAGTGAAAAGTCCGCGATGTGATCCGCGACGCGCTCCACCTGTTCAGGTGTCATCTTGAGTTCCGGCCAAATCTCCGTTAACAGAGGACTGGGTAGGACGTAAGCAAAGACTTGTCCCACCACGCTGATTGCACAGAGTCGGGTGTTGTCATCATTGGGGGGGAAGCCGATCATTCCTCCAATGAGTTCCAGGAGCCGCTTGCAGATCGGTCGAGTCACCTTATCGATGAGTTGCCGAAGTGCGGGTGTTGGTTGTGCCAACTCGTGCGCCAGGAGTCGGGAATGCCAATCCGGTAAGTCTTTCCCATTGATGCTCCGAAGCCGAGCACGAATCAGGGCCCTCAAGATCTCTTCCGGAGGCGCGTTTTGATCAAGTGTGTTTTTGACGGCTCTGAGTTGCGCAGCACGCACCGATTGCTGCAAGACCTCGGTATATAGGCCCAATTTATCGCCGAAGTGATAATTGATAGCGGCGACATTCGCTCCCGCGCCTACACAGATTTCGCGAATTGTCGTAGCCTGATAGCCGCGGTTGGCAAAAATTGGCCCCGCAGCCTCCACCAGTTTCTCGCGTGTTGGGTCTGGGGTTGCGGGCCGGGGTTTGGTCTTCGCTACTCGTAGCCCGAGCTGGGGGCGCTTGTTATTCATATTCAAACGCGAGATTAAAGCAGCGGTTCGCTTATTGCTGTATCCAAAAGCTCATTGCGACAGTTCGCAGGATGTAGCGGTGGATCCCCTTTGACGCCGCCCCCCAACAACCTCGTCGCGGCCCTTGCGGCCGTTCCTGACTACACCCCTGCTAAGCCAGGGTTACCTTGGTGATGCCTGTGCTCAAAAGATGTCAATTCCGGCTCCATATCGAGGTTCAGGTTTTTGTATCGGAGCCCCCGTGGTATGCCCACAGTTCCCTTCGAGTCTCGATACTTTCAGCGCACTTCGGGGGATTGCGGGGACACACCGCCGAGTATGAGCAAACACTACCAAAGTGGTGAATTCTGCTTCTTGAGAAGGGACACAGTCCCGTCCAAAACCCCTCGCACCAGCACCGGAAAGACCGGCCTTACCCAGCAGTTCTGCGCGGATGTTCAGCACCGCACGAAGTACCTGGCCGCTATTGAATCAAGTTTAGGGCTTTGAGTTCCTTTTTCAGCTTTGCAGTATCGATTGGCTTCACCAGGTAGGCATTGCACCGGCCCAGGAGTGCCCCGGTGATGCTGTTCGTATCGGTATGGATCGTTGTTACGATGATCTTGGCGGACTTTGAAACATTCGCGCCAGCTTCCTGTTTGCGAATCTCCCGGATCGCTTCTTGTCCGTCCATCTGCGGCATCCTCAGGTCCATGCAGACCAGATCGTATTCCCGATGGCTCTGAAGTGCGAGCACAACCGCATTCACAGCCTCCTTCCCATTTAAAGCGACGTCACATTCTCCGTAGCGGGAAAGGAAAGCCTTCAGCAACTTTCGGTTCGTTGCGTCGTCTTCCGCAACCAAGCTCTTCATCATGTTCACCTTTCCCGTGCGATTTTCTGTTGCGCTCGACCTGTACGTTCTATGTTTGAACGCTTTTGTTTCCTTGTCGTAGACCGAGCGGACAGGATGAGTGCACCCGGAACCGAGCATCGTTAAGAGAATTGAAAGCCCAGCTTCCCTTATCGACGAAAGAACCTGGCACTTGAGTGCTTAGCACGATCTTCCAGTCAGATGGTTCAACGCGATCGAATGTCCTCTATTGCCCGGCATCCATTTCCGCAAAACTGTATACTTCAACCTCTTTGTCATCCTTCCTTCGCGTTCGAATTGACGTCGCGAGCGAGGTATTGAATGTCGCTATCCTACGGAGGAAACAGTGCTTAACCATTCATCCGCATTGGCCGAGCGAAGTGTTATCGAAGCTCTTCGAAGCGCAACGCGTCCTCTCCATGCAAATCTTGGTTCCAGTTCCGCCATGTCGCGGCTATTTGCGAGCGACTACACTATTTCGGAATACAGAGCGCATCTCGGCCGACTGCTCGGATTCTTTGAGCCGCTCGAAATCGCCGCCTCACATCAGGACAATGCGGCTTCGCCGTTGGCGATTCAAAGGTCATGCGACCTTCGCGAGGATCTGCGAATCATGGGTGCGACTGTCGGAGATATCGACGCGCTTGAGCGCTGTCAAGCCCTTCCATCCATCTCGCGGGCCGGCCTGCGCGGGTATATCTATGTGATTCTCGGGTCTACTTTGGGTGCAAAAGTTATCGTCAAGCAATTGCGTGCTGTTCTTGGGTCAGGCGCCAGCTTTCGCTTCTACGGCGATGAGGATGGGCGATATCAGGCGGCATGGGCGTCGTTCCGCTCAGACCTGGAAGACAATGGGAAAGACGATGTCGAGGCAATCTGCGCAACGGCAGTAGGGGTGTTCGACGCCTACGCAGCGTGGCTTTCCGAGCCACCTCTTGCGAAGGAAGTGCTCTAATGGCCCACTTCGACGAGCCGATTTCGGTTCCCGGCCTTGACAGGTGCGCCCAGGAGCAAGTCCAGATAATCGGGCAGATCCAGCCGCACGGGTTGCTGTTTGCCCTCTCTGAACCGGATTTAGTGGTGCGACAGGTCAGCGCCAACATTTCCGCGTTCCTCGGGATGTCGCCTGAGTCGGTTTTGGATCGTCCGTTCGAGAGCGTGCTCGGAGCGCAACTATTCGAAGCGTTTCACGCACAGCTTACAAGCGACGCGGGATCCTCTGTTGCCTCGTTTCACATCCCACAAAGGGGCAGCGCCGTCGAAGCGCAGTGCATCGCCCATCGCCAGGACGGCGTCCTGATTGTGGAACTCGAGCCTATTGAGGGAGCACATTCTCTTGCTCCGCTCGACTTCGACGCGCACATCCAGCTTCCGCTATCGCGGATGAGAGCGGCGTCCGACATTCTGGAACTTGCGCGTGTGGCCGCAAGCGAGGTTCGAAGGCTGAGCGGCTTCGACCGCGTCATGGTATATAGATTCGACGAGAACTGGAACGGCGAAGTGATCGCCGAAGCGGTTGGCCATTCGCCGGTTTCCTATTTCGGCTTGCGCTTTCCAGCCGGCGACATTCCGCCCCAGGTGAGGCAGCTATTTCTCTTGAATGTCATACGGGCCATCGTGGATGTCGATGCAACCCCGGCGCCTATCATTCCCGGGATGAGTCCGTTGACGGGAAAGGCACTCGATCTGACTTACTCGGCTCTACGCAGCGCTTCGCTCATTCACCTTGAATACCTGCGCAATATGGGTGTGCAATCGTCTTTGACGGTTTCGATTATTGTCGAGGGGCGGCTGTGGGGAATGATCGCTTGTCATGACCCCAAAGCGCACCGCCTGGCGCGTTCAACGCGATCGGTTTGCGAACTTATCGGACAGACTCTCGCGGCCCAGGTGGCCTTGCGGGCCGACAGTGCCGCATTGCAGACGCGACTGACGGCCCGTGAATTGCTCGACAATGTCGTGGCCAGGATGGAAACAGCGGAATCTCTGGTTGAGGCGGCGCAATCGGAAGGCACTCCACTTCTCAATCTGTTTGATGCGGATGGACTGGTCTTCCGCATTGACGGAGTTCTATCGGGCCAAGGCGCCATCGCAGNNCGGCGTCGCGAGTTCGAATGAACTTGGCAAAGTGGACCCCGATCTTGCTGCGTATGCGAGCGTTGCAAGTGGTGCGCTGTTGATCGATCTCGGGGAGGCGACGGACGACTATCTGCTGTTCCTGCGCAGGGAACTTGTGGAGACCATTGCCTGGGCCGGGAATCCCAATAAGTCTGTGGTCGCCGATCGGCATGACCGGTTGCACCCACGGAAATCATTTGAGGCATGGCAGGAGACCGTACATGGGGCGAGCCGTCCCTGGACCGAGACTGAACTGGAGAGTGGGCTTCTGCTGCGCGAGCATCTACTGAGGCTGCGAGATGCACGGGAACTTACGCGTTTGAATGAATCGCTCAAGACCGAAATCACAAGCAGGAAAAGGACCGAAGCGGATCTGGTGCAAGCCAAAGAGAAGGCAGAGAGCGCAAACAAAGTAGCTGAGGCTGCCACCCGCGCCAAGAGCGAATTCCTGGCAAACATGAGCCATGAGATTCGTACCCCGTTGAACGGCGTCATTGGCATGAACGGGCTGTTGCTGGATACGGAGTTAACCGCCGAGCAAAGGCGCTATGCGGAGCTCGGCCGGGCCAGCGGCGAATCGCTGCTCCAACTGATCAATGACATTCTGGACTTTTCCAAGATAGAAGCGAATAAGCTCGAACTTGAGACGATCGATTTCGATCTTCGGATTCTGCTGGACAATCTTGCTTCAATTCTCTCGACTGCGGCACAGGACAAGGGAATCCGGTTGCTGTGCATCGCCGATCCCGCAGTTCCGACTCAGCTTCGCGGCGACCCAGGACGGTTGCGTCAGATTCTTACCAATCTGGCGGGTAACGCGATCAAGTTCACCGAAAAGGGAGAAGTCGCGATCCGCGTCACGATCGCCGAAGGAGCAGAATCCAGTTGCCTGCTGCGCTTCTCGGTGCATGATACCGGTATCGGCATCCCGGAAGACAAGATCGGCGTACTGTTCAATACCTTCAGCCAGGTGGACGTTTCTACCACGCGCAAGTTCGGGGGTACGGGGCTGGGTCTGGCCATTTCCAGGCAATTGGCCGAGACGATGGGCGGGAGCGTTGGCGTAACGAGCCAGGNNGGCGGTCAGGCTCCTGGAGTAGCGCTGGAAGGCCAACCGGCTGCTTGTCTCGAGGGGAGAATCCTGGTCGCGGAGGATAATTCCACCAACCGCGAGGTGGCCCTGGGTATGCTTCGGCAGTTTGGCCTGCGGGCCGACGCGGTGGCCAATGGCGCAGAAGCGATCAGCACACTTGAGTCCATCCCCTACGACCTCGTGCTGATAGACATGCGTATGCCAGTGATGGACGGTATCGAGGCCGCGCGCCAGATTCGCAACCCGCGGTCCGCGGTGCTCAATCATGACATACCCATCATCGCCTTGACCGCCAACGCGATGGAGAGCGATCGGGACAGTTGCCTTGCGGCAGGCATGAACGACTTTGTGCCCAAACCGATTTTGAAGGCCGTGTTGCGGGCTGCGCTCAACAGATGGCTACCTACCGGTGATGCCGCGATTCCAACAGCGACCCGGCAGGTCGTCCCGTCAATCACTGGCAAAGAGGAGACGCTTATCTTCGACCGGGCAGGTGTGCTGCGCCGCCTGGAGGGGGACAATGGACTGGCGCAGATCGTCTTTTCGGCATTTTTTGAGGACATGCCAGGCCAGATTGAGGCCCTGAAATATCTTGTGAAAAGCGGAGATGCGTCAGGCGCGGCCAGGCAGGCACACTCGATTCGAGGTGCTGCTGCAAACGCCGGCGGCGAACGGCTCCGGGCCCTGGCATCCGAGATGGAGAAAGCAGCCGACGCGGGGGACCTGCTTTTTATAGCTATCCGCATGGACGAATTGGAACTTCAATTCCGCTGTCTGAAAGACGCCATAGTGGCGAGCGAATAAGCCGAAGATGCACTTCGGTAGTCCCTTCCAAAAACTGGACTGCTCAGGACCGATCGGCAAAAGACTGGTATGCGTCGGTTCTGCGCCCGATCTGTGCCTCCTCGGCATGTGCACAGGGCCGTCAACTGTGGCAGTGTCCCGGTACTTTTGTGACCGCGGGTACGCACTAACGCAATGACTCTCCTGTTTTGGTCCGACCTCCTGTTTCGGAGCGCCGGAGACGTCCTAAGCAAAAATGAACAGTTTTCAAGTGGAGAAAATCCTCCTTCGAGCCGCTACTGGAGATGTGACTCACAGGGCGCATCTCTTTCGCGCCTACGCACTTCTCACGCGCCTCTGACGGTTTTGCGAATTCCAGCCTTGGAAAATCACGGGACCCGGCTCTGGAATGGCAGCACGAAAGGAAAGGACCCATGGCACTTGTCAAGAAGGCTGCCGCACAGGCATCCTCAGCGTCAACGGATGGTAGGCCCTCACTTGTAACCACTCGCGAGGCGGAAGCGCAGCGCAAAAAGGCAAGGACGCTCGCCAAACAGCAACAGGCAGCCGAACGCATTGCGGCAGCCACGGGACAATTGGCCTCCGGCATCGCCGAGGCATCGTCTGCCGCCGAGGAGCTGAAACGCGCCAGCGATCAGATCGCAACCGGAGCCGAAGAGGCATCGGCTGCGGCGCAAGAGTCCTTGGCGGCCTTCCAGCAAGTTGGAGTGTCTCTTGCCCGGCAGTTGCAAAACGCCGAGGCGAGCCGCGGTAAGGGCGAGGCTTGCCAGACTGTGATCATTCGCACCAGCGCAGATGTCGCAGGACTTATTGCCAATGTTGGACTGGCCGCACAGCGCCAGGTCGCCTCCGTAGCCATGGTGGTCGAACTGGAAAAGCAGGCCGCCACTATCGGCGACATCGTCAAGGCTGTGGCGCGCATCGCCGACCAGACCAACCTGTTGGCACTGAACGCCGCCATTGAGGCGGCTCGCGCCGGCAAGCACGGAAAAGGTTTCGCGGTCGTCGCCGATGAAGTCCGCACTCTGGCCGAGACTTCGGAAAAGAGCGCCAAGCAGATCCAGGAGCTGGTTGGGCAGATTCAAACGGATGTAAAGAAGATCGCCGACGGGATCAATACTTCCGCCAAAACGATGGAAGAAGAAGTTGAGAAGGGCAAGACGATTACGGCGCAACTGGAACAGATCCGCCTCGACGCGGTTGAGATCGTAAAGGGCATCCAGGAGATTGGCGCCAACGCCGCGCAGTCCAACGTTGCTTCGCAGCAGGCGCTGAAGGGTTCGCAGAGCATTGCGGCCGCGGCCGAAGAACAATCTTCCGCTGCCGAAGAGTCCGCCAAGACGGTGGCAGAGCAGACCCAGGCACTGGGCGAGTGCGAGCAGACGGCACAAGCCCTGTCGGAACTGGCAGAGGATTTGAAGAACTCGACCGATGTGGCCAAGAGCGCCGAGCAGGTGGCGTCCTCCTCAGAGGAGTTGTCCTCGGCGGTGCAGGAGATCAACCGCTCCAGCGCACAGATCATGACCGCACTTGGCCAGATCCGCAAGGGCGCCGAGGTGCAGTCTTCAGCTTCCGAAGAATCCGCCGCGGCCACCAACCAGATCGAAAAGGGGTTGGAGGTTGCCCTGAAGCGCGCCACCGCAAGCGCGGAGAAAGTTGTTGCTATCAAGAATCTGTTGGGCGAAAACAAAACGGCCGTCAATGGGTTGATTACAGGTCTTTCCACTTCGGCGGAAGCATCTCGCGCCAGCATAAAGCAGATGAACGACCTTGAACTGGTGTCACGGCGCATCGACAAGATCGTCGAGGCCATCAGCACGGTGTCGATCCAAACCAACATGCTGGCGGTGAATGGCGCCATTGAAGCCGCGCGGGCCGGCGAATTCGGCAAGGGCTTCGTTGTTGTGGCCACCGACATTCGCAACCTGGCCCATGATTCGTCGGAGAACGCCGACCGGATCAAGGATCTGGTTAAGGCGGTCCAGGATCAGATTGGCGTGGTGGGGCGCGACCTGAACGAGATCGTGGCAGCGGCAATCTCCGAGGTGGAGAAGGCCAGGAGCACGACTGCCGACCTGGTGTCCATCGAGACCGACATCCTGGTGGTCGAAAAGGGCACACAGGAAATTCTCGCCGCTTCCGACGAAATAGCCTCTGCCATAGCCCAGGTAAAGAAGGGCATCGAGCAGATCTCTGCCGCGGCAACCGAAGCCGACAAGGCAGCCACCGAAGCAGCCGGCGCGGCCCAGCAACAAGCCAAGGGCGCCGAGGATTTGGCAGCAGCCATCGAAGAGATTTCTTCTCTGGCGGACGAACTGCAGAGCGCAGCGTAAGGGGACGCCACCATGACGACAAGATCATCGAAGCAGCACACCGATGGGACGGCGCTTCTCGAGGAGAACACCCTCGACAAGCGCGCCCCCGACAAGCAACCGGCTGGAGCGGACGTCGAAGAGAATCAGATCGAAGAACGCGTCTCCAATGCGCAACAGGGCACACAGCAGTTTGTCACCTTCATTGCCGGCGACGAAGTCTTCGCAGCGGACATGGTGCCGGTGAAGGAGATCATACGGGTTCCAGAAGTCGTCAGAGTACCTTTGGCGCCAGCCGCATTGGAAGGGTTGGCCAACCTGCGCGGGAAGGTATTGCCCATCATCTCTCTGCGCCGGTTGTTCGGCTTTCCGGAGCTGCCCCATGACGACTCGACCCGCGCGCTGGTAGTGGATGTTGGCCAGCCGCTGGGATTTGTGGTGGACCGTGTCTCAAGCGTGGTCGGCGTCGATGCCAGCCACATCGAAGACGTGAGCTCGATCAAGACCACGGTGAACACCGAGATGCTCTCCAGCCTCATCAAGGATGTGGGCGGTCACGCGATGATCATGGTGCTGGATTTTGCCAAGCTCATCGAGCGGGAGTTCTCGCAGATCGCGGCTATTTCAAAAAGCACAGGCGTTGCCGGAGCCGCGCAAGCAAGCGTACAGAGTGAGGAAGAAGACTCGAGCGACGAGTTGCAACTGGTCAGCTTCGATGTTGACGGTCAGGAGTATGCCATCGCCATCGAAGACGTGCAGGAAATCGTGCAAGTGCCGGAGGCGGTGATTCATGTTCCGCGCTCGGAGTCTCACGTTCTCGGCGTGATGACCTTGCGCAGCCGCCTGCTGCCGCTGGTCAACCTGCGCAGCATGTTCGCACTGCCCGACCGCGATCTGGACGAGAAGAGCCGCATCGTGGTGCTCACCTTGAACGGAGTTTCAGTGGGTGTGGTAGTGGATGCGGTCAGCGAGGTGCTCCGGGTCTCAAAATCCGGCGTGGACGCGCTTCCCGCCATGCTGGCCCGCGAAGGAAACCTTGCCGAGGTTACTTCAATCTGCCGGCTGGACAATGGAAAGCGCCTGGTGTCGATTATTACCGCGCGCAATCTCTTCGGCCATTCCGTCATCAAGGAGGCGCTGAGCGCCGTGAACGAAACTGAGCAGGAAATCGAACGGGAATCGACCAACCTCGAAGACAGCCTGGACGACGACGAGCAAGTAGTCATTTTCCGTCTTGACAAGGAAGAGTTCGGTGCGCCGATTGCAAGCGTGCAAGAGATTGTGCGCGTGCCGGAACAACTCATTCGCGTTCCCAAAGCGCCTTCATTTGTCGAGGGCGTCATCAACCTGCGCGGAACCGTGCTGCCGGTGATCGATCTTCGGCTGCGACTCGGTCTCAAGCAAGTCGAGCGCACCGATCGTCAGCGGATCATGGTGTTTCTCATCTCCGATGTGCGCACCGGCTTCATCGTCGATCAGGTGGCAGAAGTCTTGAGAATTCCCAAGGCCGCCATCGAACCGGCGCCGCAACTGTCCGCTGAGCAAAGCCGGCTCTTGAGCCGCATGGCCAATCTGGAAAAGCAGAAGCGGATGGTGCAGCTCATCGATCCGCCCCACCTGATGGCGAAGAAGGAACTTGTGGCGCTGGCCGCGGTCACTGGATAAACCATGATCAAGCTCCTGATTGTCGACGACTCGGCGTTGATGCGCCGCCAGTTGATGACTCTGTTTCAGGCCGAGGGGGACTTCGAAATCCGCCAGGCCAGAAACGGCGACGAAGCCGTGAGGGAAAACCGGGAATTCCAGCCGCATGTTGTGACGCTGGACATCAACATGCCGGAGATGGATGGATTGACCGCGCTTTCCCTCATCATGGCCGAGAGGCCGGTTGCGGTGGTGATGGTTTCTTCGCTCACCAACGAGGGAGCCCTGGCCACATTCGAGGCTCTGAATCTGGGCGCGGTCGACTACGTTTCCAAGCCTGGTGGAACCATTTCTCTGTCCATCGACAGGATCACGGAGCAATTGGTGGCCAAGGTACGAAGCGCCGCGCGGGCACGGCTGAAGAGCAAAGGGTTTACCGCGACCGGAGTGGTCCGGCGCATGCAGGAGGAGCGCAGGAAGACGGTTCAAGAATTTTCTGCGCCGAAAGGGCCTGCGGTGGCCGCCGATGGCCTGCTGGTGATCGGCGCATCTACCGGCGGACCGCGCGCCCTCGAAATTGTGCTGTCGGGATTGCCGCAAGGGTTTCCCTGGCCGGTACTTGTGGCGCAGCACATGCCTGCCGCGTTTACCAGAGCCTTTGCGGATCGGCTGAATCAGTGTTGCGCGCTTGAGGTTGTCGAGGCGGGCAGCGCCCTGGCGGTGGAAGCCGGAAAGGTCTACATCGGACGGGGTGGAGCGGACACCCTGCTTGCAACGCGGTCTGGCCGGCTCACCGTTCTTCCGGCGCCGGAGAATCCGGAATACCTGTGGCACCCCTCAGTCGAATTACTGGGGCGATCAGTGCTGCAGCACTACGATCCAAAGCGGACAACGGCGGTTTTGTTAACCGGCATGGGCCACGATGGATCGGATGCATTCACCGAAATCAAGAAGCGAGGTGGACACACCATTGCTGAATCCGAGGACTCGGCGGTGGTTTACGGAATGCCTGCGGAACTGGTCAGGAAGGGCGGGGCAAGTCTGATTTTGGCCGCCGAAAAAATCGCCGCGCAGCTTTCGACATGGGCCGGCCGGTAACAGACGAGTTTTCCCCGGCAGAGGTCGAGTTTGCCGTGTAGGTGAGGAAGAGAATCATGGGCCTTGTGAAGCAGAAGATCGTTAAGCCAACAGAGCGCGGCAAGCCACAGCCTCGAAGGGGTTGCAACGAACTTCGAGCAGCCCTGGAGGACGCGGATCCTGCTGGACGGCGCCAGGCCGTACGCGAAATCGCCCAATGCCCGGATGCCGCCGCATCGCTGGTGAGCCATTTGAAGCGCGAGGAGGACGCGGCCGTCCGTGAAGTGATCCTCACCACCCTGGTTCGCCTGAACGATCCGTCGGCCGTCAGCGGGTTGGCCGATTGTCTTCGTAGTGAAGACGTGGCCCTGCGCAATGAGGTCATAGAGACGTTTAAGCAATTGGGCAGCGAAACGGCGCCGATTTTGCGATCCCTGCTTGCCGATCCGGATCCCGATATGCGGATCTTTGTCGTCAATATCCTCGATTCCGAGCGGCATCCGGAGGTTGAGACGTGGCTGATCGACGTGATCGAACGGGACAGCCACGTGAATGTCTGCGCCACTGCGGTGGATCTGCTGTGTGAAGTAGGCACGGAGGCGGCCATCGATCCGCTCGTCCGGCTCAAGGCCCGCTTTCAGTCCGAACCTTACATTCAATTTGCCGCTGATTTGGCGCTCAAGCGCATTCGCGAGGTCTGAACCTGTTATGACCTCTTACGCGTCGCTGCCGGAGCCCGGCCCAACCATCACGATCGAAGACTTCCTGAAGTTCAAGGAGTTCTTCTATCGCCGGACAGGCATCAGCTTCGAGGCGACCAAGCGCTACTTTGTGGACAAGCGCCTGGTCGAACGCATCGAGGCTACCGGCACTGGCAATTTTCGGGGCTACTTCACCATGTTGCGTTTCCAGGCTTCGGGCGAAGAACTCCAGCAACTCACCAACCTGATGACGGTGAACGAAACCTACTTTCTGCGCGAGGAGTATCAATTCAAGTGCCTGGTCGATTCCATCCTTCCGGAGATTGTCCGGCACAGGATAGGTTCAGACGCGATCCGCATCTGGTGCATTCCCTCCTCTTCCGGGGAGGAACCGTATTCGATCGCCATGTACCTGGTGGAACTCTGGGCCGGAATTAGGGAGTGGGATGTGGAGATCGTCTCGTCCGATATAGACACCGGCATTCTGCGCCGTGCACGGGCCGGGCGCTATTCGGCCCGCTCCGTGCAGAATGTGCCGCCTCGCTGGCTTGAAAAATACTTCAAGGGCGTTGGCGATGACTATCAGCTCTGCGGCGATCTGCGCGATGCAGTTGAATTCACCAGGGTGAATCTTTCAGAAGCCGCCGATACACTTGTCTACCGCAACTTCGATGTCATCTTTTGCCGAAATCTGCTCATCTATTTTGACGATGTATCCAGGACCACGGCGGCGGAAACCTTCTACGAAGCCCTGAATCCAGGCGGTTTTATCTGCCTCGGCCATTCCGAATCCATGAGCCGCATCTCCTCCCTGTTCAAGGTGCGCAAGTTTCCCGACGCAATCGTTTATCAGAAAGGCATGGAATCTCGATGAGACGCATTCTGATTGTCGACGATGCAGCCACAGTGCGCATGTATCACCGCGGCATTCTTGAATCCGCCGGTTACCTGGTGGAAGAGGCATGGAACGGAATCGAGGCGCTGGAGAAGGCCCTCGAAGCACCGTTCGATCTTTACATCGTGGACATCAACATGCCAAAGCTCGACGGGTACGGCTTTTTGCGCGAATTGCGTCAGCAACAGATCGCACAGCCGCCGGCCATCATGGTGTCTACCGAAGCCGAAGCGCGCGACGAGAAGGCGGCTTACCAGTCCGGCGCCAACAGCTATCTCGTCAAACCCGTCCGGCAGCCGCAGCTTCTTTCTTATGTCCGTCTCATGCTTGGGGAGACAAACCAATGAGCCGCTCGCCCATGAATCCCTTACCCCCGAACCCATTGCTGGAGCAGTTCCTCTCCGAGTCCCGCGACCTGCTGGAAGCCACCGGCAAGAAGCTGATGCAATTGGAAGACGCGCCCACCGATCAGGGCATCCTCAACGAACTCTTTCGTTGCGTGCACACGTTGAAGGGCAACAGCGGTCTGTTCACTTTCCCGGAGATGACGCGCGTGCTGCATGCCGGGGAGGATCTGCTGGGAATGGTGAGAAGCGGCCAGGCAAGCTATTCCCGAGAGTTGGCAGACCGTTTGCTGGACGCGATGGATTACGTCGGCCTGCTTTTGGGCGAAATCGAGACCACGGAAAAGATCGATGCGGCGCGCGCTGTGGAATCGCAGCACATGGCGGAGGCGTTGAGGAAGCTGATGCCGAGCCTGATATCGAAGCAAGACGCGGTCTCTGTTGCAAACGGCGGCTCTTCGATGGCCGCCAGCCCCCATGCCCCGCTTGCCGATGATCCGGTCAGCGTACTGCCTCAACTTGCAAGCATCCCGGAAGCCGCGCGCAGATCGGCTCTTGAGCAGTGCGGGCAGGGAGATCCACTGCATTGGATTGCCTACCGACCGCAGCGGGAATGCTTCTTCCATGGGGACGATCCGCTGAACAGCGCACGACAGACTCCCGGACTTATCTGGGGCCGCGTCCTTGCGCCTGCGCCGTTGCCTCCACTGGGCGAATTGGACACTTACAGTTGCCTGCTCGGATTCGATCTGCTTACCAACGCGACCCGCGAGGAGCTTGACCAGTATTACCGCTATCTGCCGGATCAGGTTGAGATCACTGCCGTTCCCGCGTTGTGGCTCGCGAAGGAACAAGACGAAATGAAGGTGTTGGGCAATGCGTTATCGGCTGCAGATTCGTCGCGAGCACTCACGGCGGACGACGAGGCCGTGTTCAACAGGATTCTCGCGGCGCAGCGTCAGATTCTTCTCCTCGACGATCGTCCCGCATGGCACGCGGGCAGGCTCAAGGCAGTTGCGGCAGTGTTGGCCAATCTGAGCCAGGCAGTTGGCGAAGAATCTGGCCAAGCCGATATTCAAGCGGCGCTTGCCGACGCTCTGTCTACCGGTCACAACACGCTGCTCCTGGCATGGCTTGACATGTGGCTTGCCGCATGGCGTGCCGCGCACAAAACCGTCCAGCCGGTGGCCAGTTTGCCACGCGTGCCTGGCACCGATGGCAGAATCGCCGCTGCTCAGACCGAAGGAATCGCAATTACAAGCCCGAGCTCAGAAAACGACTCCGGCAAAGTTCCGGCGGAGGAAGGGGTCAAATTTGGCCGTCGCGCCGAAGACTCTCTTATCGGCCCAAGAAGCCTCAAAGTCGATCAAGCCAAAATCGATCGGCTGATGAACCTGATTGGCGAGTTGGTGGTTTCGAAAAATGGGCTGCCCTATCTGGCCGAGCGCGCGGAATCTCAATTCGGCGTGCGTGAACTCTCGCGTGAAATCAAAGGCCAGTACTCGATTATCAACCGCATTGCGGATGAGATGCAGGATGCCATCATGCAAGTCCGCATGATGGCTGTCTCCTTCGTCTTCCAGCGCTTCCCGCGCCTGGTGCGCGACATCTCCCGCAAACTCGGCAAGGAAGTTCAACTCGTGCTCGAAGGGGAGCAGACCGAAGCCGACAAGAACATCATCGAATCGCTTGCCGATCCCCTCATTCACATCGTTCGCAACAGCCTCGATCACGGCCTGGAGACTCCCGAGGTCCGCCTGGCCGCAGGCAAGCCGGTAACCGGCAAGCTGACGATCCGCGCCGCGCAGGAAGCAGACCGTGTCGTGATTGAGATCGTTGACGACGGTAAGGGCATCGATCCGGCCGTGATCAAACAGAAGGCCTACGAGAAAGGAATCATTGACGAGGCGACTTTTGAGCGCATGGGAGATCAGGAGGCGATCAATCTTATCTTCGCCGCCGGCCTATCCACAGCCGCGGTAGTCTCCGACCTCTCCGGGCGCGGTGTGGGCATGGATGTAGTTCGCACCGCAGTAGAGAAGATCAATGGCGCCGTCGTGATTGAGAGCCAGTTTGGCAAGGGTACGTCGATCAGGATATCGCTGCCGCTTTCAATGGCCGTGACCCAGGTTATGGTCATCGAGTCCGACGGGCAACTCTTCGGTGTGCCCATGGACCATGTGGTCGAGACCGTGCGCGTTCCCAGGAGTTCGATCCACACCATCAAACAGAGCCAGACTGCCGTATTGCGCGGGCGCGTGGTTCCGCTCAAGGCGCTCAACACACTCCTGGGGATTCCCGCTATCCCCCGGCCGAATTTGGACGATGAACTAGCTGTACTGCTGGTTCAGGCGGGGGCCATTGAGTTGGGCCTCCTTGTCGACGGATTTCAGGAGACGATGGGCGTTATTCAGAAGCCTTTCGATGGCTTTCTCTCCGGCCTGTCTGCGTATTCAGGCTCAGCTCTGATGGGGGATGGGTCAGTGCTCATGATTCTCAACATTCGGGAGATCGTCTGATGCCGATCGAATTCAAGAAGAACCGCGTCCTGTTTCGGGACGAAGTGGCCGTGGAAGAGGCCGAAGGGCTGCTCGAGTGGTTGCAGACCAGACCCGCCGCGAGGGTCGATCTATCCGCCTGCAGCCACATGCACACCGCCAATCTGCAAGTGCTGATGACGGCCAAGGCGAGCATAACCACCTGGCCGAAGAATGCTGAACTGCGCGCATGGCTGGAACCCGTATTGAAATCTGTGGAATAAGAGGCTCATATGGCAAAGACCATTCTGGTCGTCGACGATTCGGTCACCATGGTGATGAGCCTCAAGAGCACTTTGTCGATGGGTGGGTTCCAGGTGGAGACCGCCAACAATGGCCAGCTTGCTCTCGACAAGTTGAAGGCCGGATTCAAGCCTGACCTCATCCTCACCGATATCAACATGCCGGTGATGGGGGGACTGGAAATGATTGGGAAAGTGCGCGCTCTGCCCGGCTGCAGATTCTTCCCGATTCTGACGCTGACCACTGAGAGCGAGGCCGCCAAGCGCGACGAGGGCCGCCGTCTCGGCGCCACTGGCTGGCTGGTGAAGCCGGTATCGGGCAACGATCTGATCAAGGTCATTAAACAGATTCTGCCCGGAGCGTGACATCGTGATGCCGATGCGGTTGCCGGAATTCGAAATGCTCTTCGTGTGGCGAATTGGGCCAATGACGATGAGGGAGCAGAGGTCATGATGGATCCCGAGTTACGGCTGCGCCCCATTAAGAAGCGACTGTTCCTTCAAGTGGCACTTGCGCTTCTTAGCAACCTTCTGTTCCTTGCATTCTTATCCCGCATCCAGGGACGGGCTTTTATCGCCGATTGGATACGCATCGTCGTAGCTCTCGCGGTCCTCAAATTTGTGCCGCTGGTGATCGTCGAATGGTGGAACTGGACGATGGCCCGGCGCGCCGTCTCCGACATGTGGGCTTTCGGTCAGCTCAACTTCGAGGAAGTTTCGCGAGAGCTGGCCGCCCGCAAAGCTGTCGAGACAGACATCAAGGACTGCAAACCTTACATCGACGTGATGCACGAACAGATCGGCGATTCGCTGGCCGAATCCGAGCGCGAGGTCGTCGTGGTCATCGAGCAGATCGATACCCTGAATGCGAAAACCAGCAAGCAAAGGGAGCATATCGCACGATCTGTCAAGAGCGCTGGCGACCTCACTGAGAACACCCAGATTCGAGTGGAAAACAACAGGGAGGTTATCGCCGCGATCGCGACCCAACTGGAGGCACAGACCAACGAGTTTAAGAACAATTTCGAGCGTATTCGAGGACTGGCCGGCGACGTTCGCGCGTTAACTCCGCTCATCAAGGTCATTACCTCCATCGCCCAGCAGACCNNGCCTGCTCGCCCTGAATGCAGAAATCGAGGCGGCGCGGGCGGGAAGCGCCGGTCGCGGCTTTGCGGTGGTGGCCAATGAGGTCAGAAAGCTTGCCGTGCTCTCCACCCAGGCCGCCGCCGACATTGCCGCAAAGATCAATGCAACTTGCAAGAGAGTGGACGAGGAGATGACCCACGCTCGCGCTTCGCTCGAACAGCACGCGGCCGGCAGCGCGATGAATCATCTATCTGCCGATTTGGGTGAAATGCAGTCTGAATTCTGCAGGAACAGCCGGTTGCTTCTTGAAGTGATCATCGAGGTGGATGCGAACTATGCGGAGAGCGTGGCCCGGCTGTCGGAAGCGTTGGGGCACATCCAGTTTCAGGATGTCATGCGCCAGAGAATGGAACACGTGCAAGTAGCGCTGGTAGAAATGCGCGACCACCTGTTGCGGCTGGCCGAAAGGCCGGATCGTCCCGGCTGGGATGGCCTCTTCGATACCACATTCAAGGGATTGCTGGAATCCCATCTCAGCAGCTACAAAATGGCCAGCCAGACCATCACCCATCTTGCCGTCGCCGGCGGCAGTTCCGAAAGCGACCACAGTCGTCCGGCCATCGAGCTGTTTTGATCGGAATTGCTGCCGGGCACGGTAGCTGGGCTGCTCAGATCGGCGATTGGCAGCCAGAGGGTATCCCGGTGGCCCGCTTCTCGTATCGCTGGGGTTACTGGACATGGTTTGAGCAGAGCTATAACGACGGTGGGCTGGATGCGCAATACGGCCTCGGCGGCCTCGCTCCTTACTCTGCCTCATTGGGTAACGGCGGTTTACCGCAGATTTGGGTCAACGAGTTCCCTGCAATCAGCCCCCTGCTGTTCCAGCCTTCTCCTGAAGGTCAGAACGGTTACCAGATCCCCAACTCCACCGCCAACGTGCAAAACAACATCATCTTCGGAGCAGGCATTCTCCTCCGTTTCCGGCGAGCGTTCCGGCAGTCTTGACCTGCGCCGGCAATTCGCTGCCGGACACATTGAGGTTGACGGCGGTCGAGCCGGCGGTGCAGATTCCCGTGATCTGGTTGGATGCTTTAAGGGACAAGCCTGCGGGCAAGCCCGTCGCCTGGAAGGTTTATGGAAGAATGCTCCCACTCGCGAAGAGTTGCTTCGAATCATTCTCCATTTAGAGCTAACAATGTTTCTGCAACAGCGGCGCTACCTGTCTGTGCACGAGTAGCAAGGGTCAATGGATGCCTGGATCAACGGCGTGTCGGCAAGGCGCGCCCCCATCACCATCCAGCGAATGGCCGGCATGTTTTGAAATGTCGGCGTGCGCACATGCACTCTGGCTGGATTTCTGGAGTTCTCTTTCCATGAGACGCAGTACACAACTTCTCCGCGCGGAGCCTCGACGCGGCTGACGGCACTTCCAGTGGAGAAGACTACCTTTCTATCTCCACCATGCCACTCGCCGGGCGGCATTTTGGCGAGCGCCTGGCGAAGAATGCCGCAGCTCTCCATAATCTCCAGGGCGCGGACGAGCAGACGCGCGCGCACGTCGCCGGCGGTTTCGACGGGCACGTTGAATTCAAATTCGGAGTAGGCGGCGTAGGGCGCGGCGCGGCGAAGGTCCTGTGCTATCCCGGAGGCTCTTGCGGTTGGACCGACCACACCGCAGGAGATGGCTCTTTCATGAGTCAGAACACCGATGCCGGCACAGCGCGAGCGCGCCGTTGTGCTGGTGGTGAAGATGGGGATCACGGTGCGAACCATTTCGCGTTCCAGTTGCTCGACCATAGCCAACACGGCACGCGGATCGGGGATGTCGCGATTGACCCCTCCGATGCAGTTCATTGAGTAGTTCACGCGATTTCCGGAGATGACCTGGAGCACGTCCATAACTTTCTCACGCAACGCGAAACAGGTCATGAACATGGTCTTGAACCCCATGAGCTTGGCGGCGATGCCGGCCCAGAGCACGTGGGAGTGCAGGCGCTCAAGCTCCGCCATGA
>PMWR01000075.1 GCA_003166055.1 Acidobacteriaceae bacterium | reverse complement strand
AGATGCAATGCGCCTCGTCAATCGCGATCAGCGCCAGCCTGCGCTTGGCCAGCATCTCAGGGAACCCCGGCACCCGCAGCCGCTCCGGCGCAATAAACAGGAACTGCAGGCTCCCGTTCAAATAATCCACGCACGCCTGCCGCGCCACGCTCCGCTCCAGGCCGGAATGAATCCGCGCCACACGCAAGCCGAGAGCAGACAGCTTAGCCGCCTGGTCGTCCATCAACGCAATCAGCGGAGAAATCACCAGCGCCGTCCCTCCGCGCGCAATCGCCGGCAGTTGGTAGCAGAGGCTCTTGCCTGCCCCGGTCGGCATCACCAGCAGCAGATCGCGCCCTTCGACGGCGGCCGCGCACACCGCCTCCTGGTTCGCGCGAAACCCCGCAAACCCAAACACCGACCGCAGCAGCGACAAAAGATTTTCGGAATGGATGGAAGTCGTCAAAAGGAGATGGACCAAGGCGCAAAAGAGACACACGAAAACGCGCTTCGCCTCTTCCAACTTTACAAGAGAGAAACCTGGGTGCCACACGCCCGGGTTTTCGGACGCTCGATATTCCGTTCAAACCCACCGCAGAGGTACACAAACCAGGTTCAATTCGCTCACTTGGGATGAAGCCCGACACATCGGAGCGAAGCCAGAGTCAGCGCGCCCTTGTCGGTTGCAATCCTGGTGGCTTTCACATCTACCCCGGCTTGAGGAAAAAGCCACGGCGTGGCCCACCCTCCTTCTACTCTCAACCCAACAACAAAGGCGGGTGCCCAATCCTTGCGATTTTTCCTATCGCAAGGGTGGGAAGCAACAAAGCCAAGTGCCCCAGCCCCGGAATCTTCGGACCTGGGATATTCCTATCTAAAGTTCTTTACCATCTTCCGGCCAAACACCAGCCGTCGTCACCAACAACAGCCTCCGCAACCGTCTCAACTGCCCTCACCCCAACCGCACATCAACCCGCGCCCCGAGCCGGTTGATGATTGAAACCAGCTATGGGCGCTGCGACCAAAGAGTCCTACGTAGCGCCGCTGGTCTTTAAGGCGAACCGCGTCCAACCGGAGAATACATCCGGCCCAGCATAATCGAGAGCCAAGTTGATTAAGGTGCGATAGTACGTCTGCCATTGCACCGCCGCAGGGTCAAACGGAATCGAAGGCCTGCTTTGCTGCACATTGCGAATTTGACTCTCGACGAAAACCCGATACTCCTCTGGCTGCACGCCAATGATCGCTCGAACCTCCTCCAGAGTTCTCAATTCAAAATGCGGATCGGGAACGAGAAGAGCCGCTTCCAGATTTGCGCCGTTGAACCTGTTCTTGAACTTTATCCATCGTAGATTGAGTGACTGCATCACCCATATACGACCGGAATTGTATGCGAGTTCTCCGCCGATCTCAGCGCCCTTGAAGCTGGACAGCTTGCTGCGTATCAACACGAGCACAGTCAGGCCAACGCATAATCCTCGCAATAGCGGGTTGCCCTGCCTCAGCCCAAGAACGGAATCAACCAGACTTGTTCCACTTCCATCTGTGAACGAAAAAGCGGCTGCCGCTGCCACTCCACATACACACGCAAGCGCAAGAGCCGGGGGCTCGCGATATACCGGCATCGGTACGCGCCTTAGACGGCTCTGAATCGTAATGTGGCAATCGTAGAGCACAGTGACCGCTGCAAATAGAAAGGCCAACAATGTGCCGCCAAGAACTGGCCAATTGATGCTGATCTGAGATAGGGCGTCAGTCAACTAGCGAGCGACCGACGCCAACTCGACACGGATGGCTCGATGAAAGTGTCGGAGGCCTCCAGAATATCCCGATCGGAAAGAACTCCTACCGAACCCTCGAAATTCGTTGGGTCTGCATGAACCGTAAGCGCATAGATCTTGCCTGCGAGAGGCCCCGAGATCGAGATCTTTCCCGCGCTCTGGAGTTTCCTTAGATCCGCCACCGCCTCCTGAGGGCCAGTCGGCATACGCATTACGAGTTCGTTCAGCGCTATGGGGCCCGACGATTGAAGAAGATCTACAACGCTGAAATTGTACATTTTAGGCTCTCCCGTTGCACTGGCTACTCCCAACTGTAGCGCACGAATACTCCAAAATCAATATTCCTTCGATCCAGGACCGCAATTCAAACCCTGAAAATGAATTCCGGCGTCCGTAGGAATCCTCGGCGAATTACCATAATCAATCTCCCACAGCCGCACCGTAACCCGCACATCCACCCGTGCCCCCAGCCGGTTGATGATCGAAACCAGCCGGTCCAGCGTGAACCGTCCAAGATCGGCATTCCGAATCCGGGAGAAATCCGCCGCCGCTACTCCCGTCCGCGCATGCGCGCCCCGCACCGTCAGCCCCTCCCGATCCAGCATCTTCAGAATCTCCGACGCCAGCAAAGCCTTGAACTGCGCAACATCCGGGCTGGCATGACCCAGGTCGCGAAACACATTTCCGCTCCCATGCACAGTTTGAATTCTCGCAATCCGTTTCTGTCTCACGCGACGAATGTAGTCAAATGTGACTACATTCGTCAAATGCGAAAGCGCATCATTCCGACCATCTTCCCAGCGGCGGAAAGGAGAAAAGCCCGTGCGGGCCTTCCGCGAAGGTCTGCCGCACCGCGGGTGCCTCGTCCCAGAGGGACGATGTGAGAATAGCCA
>PMWR01000374.1 GCA_003166055.1 Acidobacteriaceae bacterium | reverse complement strand
GCCGACCCAGCCTCAATCTCCAGCACGCCGCGCACATGCGCCAGCACATCGCGAACCGCGCCATGCACTTGCGGCATGCAGCGCAGGCAGTACGCATCCTGCACCCGCGTATCGCCTTCCCTATGCGCCTCGCGGATCTCAGACCCCTCCAGCAGCCCCATCAGGTGCGCCGCCGACGCAATCTGCCCCGCATGCGGCCGCGCCTCCTGAATCCGCGCATCGAATGCCGCCGGCGTCCCCATCAGCGCCTCCAATGACATCGCCCCCGCCAGGTCCGACAGCTCCGCCACCCGAGTCGCCCGCGCCACCGCCAGCGCCCCCACCGCCGTCATCGCCTGCGTCCCATTCAGCAGCGACAAGCCCTCCTTCGCCTCGAGCGCCAGCGGTGTCAATCCCGCCCGCCGCAACGCCTCCCCACCCGCCAAGCGCTCGCCCTTGTAGAAGGCCTCGCCCTCCCCGATCGCCACCAGCGCCAGGTGAGCCAGCGGCGCAAGATCCCCGCTCGCACCCACCGACCCCTTTTCCGGGATCACCGGCGCCACCCCCGCATTCAGCAGCGCCACCAGCATCTCCACCACCTTGACCCGGCAACCGCTGAACCCCTTGGCCAGCACGTTAGCCCGCAGCAACAGCATCGCCCGCGACTCCGCCTGAGAGAGCGGCTGCCCCACCCCACCCGCATGACTTCGCACCAGGTTCGTCTGCAACTGCGCCAGGCTCCCGGCCGCAATCCGCACGTCGGCCAGCTTGCCAAAGCCTGTGTTTACGCCATAAACCGTCTGCCCCTCGGCCAGAATCCCCTCAATCAGCTCCCGGCTCGACCCAATCCTGGCGAGTGCCGCCGGAGCAACTTCCACCCGGCATCCATGAAGCGAAACCGCCTCAATCTCCGCCAGAGTCAGCGCCTGTCCATCCAAAATCACAGAATCCATGAGCCCGATGCTATGCCACCGCTCCCGGTCCAGACAAATCAAACCGCGCCTTGGTCCGCCCACCCAACTCGACTATCCTTACACTCAATTGCGACACTCCACTTCCAGGGGATCCGCATCATGATGAGCTTCACTCGCAGAGACTTCGCCAAGCTTTCCGCCATGGGCTTAGCCGCCCACCTCGTCCCCACCCTCAATGCCAAGCCCATTGGCCGCAAGACCGGTTACGCCGTCATCGGCCTCGGACGCATCGCAGATCACTTCATGCGCGGCGTTCTCAATTCCACCAACTCGCAGATCACCGCACTCGTCAGCGGCCATCGCGACAAGGCCGACCGCATCGCCGCACAGTACAACGTCCCGGCTAACTCCATCTATAACTACGAAAACTTTGACCAGATCGCGAACAACCCCGCCGTCGATGCAGTCTATGTCGCGCTCCCAAACTCCATGCACGCCGAATACACCATCCGCGCCGCCAAGGCCGGCAAACACGTCCTCTGCGAAAAGCCCATGTGCCTCAACGTCGCCGAGGCCGAGCAGATGATCGCCGCCTGCAAGACCGCCAACGTCAAGCTCATGATCGCCTACCGCTGCCACTACGAACCCACCAACCTCCGTGCCATCCAGCTCATTCGCTCCGGTGCGCTCGGCCAGGTCCAAGCCATCGATAGCCCCTTCGGATTCAACATCTCCCCCGGCGAGTGGCGGCTCAGCAAGAAGATGGCCGGTGGCGGACCGCTCTTCGACGTAGGCATCTATTCCCTCAACGCCAGCCGCTACCTCACCGGCGAAGAGCCGGAACACATCTCCGCCTACGCCTCGGTCATCGACCACGACGGCCGCTTCAACGAGGTCGAAGAAAACGTGGCATGGACCATGCGCTTCCCCTCCGGCATTGTCGCCAGTTGCACCACCACCTACGGCGCCAACATGCCCGGCTATTTCCGCGTCTACGGCTCCAAAGGCTGGCTCCAGGTCGATGATGCCTTCGCCTACGAGGGACTCCGACTCACCGCCGACTACCAGGGCACCCAGATCGACGAGCTCAACCCCGCCCGCGATCCCTCCCACTTCGTCGCCGAAGCCGATCACTTCTCCCACTGCGTCCAGAACAACCTCGAACCGCAATCCCCCGGCGAAGAAGGCCTCCGCGACATGCGCTACATCACCCAGATCTATCGCTCCGCCGGAATCGCAATCTGATCCGTTTCGATCGCTCCCAATCATCGGTGCTTTACTGAGCGCCCCCTGCGTTATACTGCGGTCTCATCCTGTTCGTGAACTTGGAGGTCCTGCAGTTGAAATCACCCATTCGTATCCAACTTGCCTTTGCCGCCGCTCTGCTGGCTACACTCATCGCGTCGAACGCAGCCTTGGCGCAAGACAAATCCGAACCCAAAAGAGAAGCGGAAGTGAGGTCCTCCGCGCCCACGCCTGCGCCGGATTCCGTCACCGAAGGCACCGTCACGGTGGAAGGCCAATCCATCGCATACAAGGCTGTCGCCGGAACCCTCACCGTTGGTTCCAACGACGTGCAGGATGCAACCATCGGCCTCGATGGAAAATATCTTGCTGACGCCGGGGTCGATCTTCCCTCCAAGCCGGAAGACCAGCCCGCAACCGCACGCATCTTCTATGCCGCCTACTTCAAGAAAGGCGTGCCCAGCGGCTCGCGCCCCATCACGTTTCTCTATAACGGCGGTCCCGGCTCGGCCACAATGTACTTGCACATAGGCGCATTCGGTCCCAAGCGCATCTCCATCCCCGATGTGGAACATCCAGCAGCCGCGCCCTATCCGTTAATCGAAAACCAATACAGCCTGCTTGATGTCAGCGACCTGGTTTTCATCGACGCGCCCGGCACCGGGTTCAGCCGTGTCTACGGCAAGGACTACGCCAAGGCCTTCTGGGGCATCGACGAAGATGCGCATGCCTTCGATCGCTTCATTCGCCGCTTCCTCACCAAGTACGATCGGTGGAACTCGCCCAAGTACATCTTTGGCGAGAGCTACGGCACCACCCGCAGCGCCGCGCTCAGCAGCAAGCTGCAAGGGGTTGACCTCGATGGCATCATCCTGCTCTCGCAGATCCTCAGCTTTGACGACAGCGCCGACGGCCCCGAAGGCAATCCAGGCACCGATCAGCCCTACTACCTCGCGCTCCCGTCAATGGCCGCAACCGCCTGGTATCACCATCGGCTCGCCAACCCGGCTCCCGAGCTTGAGCCCTTCCTGCGCGAGGTGGAACAGTTCGCCCTTGGCGAATACGCAACCGCTCTTCTGCAAGGGTCGAATCTGAGCGAAGACCGCAAGCACGCGCTGGCCACCAAGCTCGAGGGCTACACCGGCCTGCCCGCTGCCTACTGGCTCAAAGCCAACCTCCGCGTCGGCGGCGGCGAGTTCTCAAAGGAACTGCAAGCCGCGTCCGGCATCACCACCGGCCGCCTCGATACGCGCTACGCCGGCCCCGACATGGACCCCTTGAGCAAGGACGCCGGATACGACCCCTTCGGCACGTCCACCACTCCGGCCTTTGTCAGCGCCATCAACCAGTACGCGCGCGACGACCTCAAGTACGGCGAGAACATGACCTACAAGCCCAGCGCGCGCGAGGCCAGCTTCCACTGGAACATGCAACACGTTCCTCCCGGTGGTCAGGGATGGGAGTCGAGCTCCAACGTGATGCCCGACCTGGCCGCGGCCATGAAGCACAACCCAAAAATGAAAGTGCTATTGATGGGCGGCTACTACGACCTCGGCTGCACCTACTTCGGCGCAACCTATGAGATGAAGCACCTGCCCATTCCGCAGAATCTCCAGGACAACATCAGCTACCACTTCTTCCAGACCGGCCACATGGTCTATGTCAATGAAGCGGCCCTGAAAGGACTCCACGACACCACCGCCGACTTCATCAAGACCACCGAAGCGGTCCACTAACGAGTCGTCTCTTCGCGGAAATCCAGGTGCCCCACCCTCGCGCTTTTTTCCAGCGCAAGGGTGGGAAGCGACGAAGCCCCGTGCCCATCCTTTCCGCTTTTTTCAGCGCAGAGTGGGAAGGCAACAAGCGAGTGCGAGCGAATAGCGAACGTCTGCCACACCGCAGGTGGTTGCAGATTATTCCCACACGCGAGCTATCATGAATATCCATGGCTACCCTCTACGACAAACTCCAACTCAAAGGACACCAGGAAATCATTGTGCTCCAGGCTCCCGAGAGCTTCGAGCGCGAACTCGCGCGCCTGCCCGTGACGCAAATTCTGCGCCAGGTTGAATCCGCGCCCGAGATCCACTTCTCGCTCGCCTTTGTGACGAAACAGAGCGAAGTGGACGCGCTGGCTACGCGGCTTACAAAGCGCGCCAAGGGCGACGCGGCGGTGTGGTTCGCTTATCCCAAAGGGACATCGAAGAAGTACAAGTGTGATTTCAATCGCGACACGGGCTGGGCTGTGATGCACGCCGCAGGTTTTGACACCGTCCGCTCCATCGCGATCGACGAGGACTGGACCGGCCTCCGCTTCCGCCGCAAGGAGTACATCAAGTCGAGCAAGCGCTAACTCCGCCAGTATGTTTGGTACTTTCCAGGTCTACATTGCTGCGCTCAGATTGCCCCGCGTATGTCGTCGAAGAACGGTGTGCCCCGCTGCAGCACGCACTCGGCAGCGTAGAGGTACATTGCGGCCGACCAGGTTTGCCAATCCC
>PMWR01000303.1 GCA_003166055.1 Acidobacteriaceae bacterium | reverse complement strand
GCCATGATCATCGGCATGGTGCCCATGTCCCTGGGCCTGGGCGACGGCGGCGAACAGAACGCGCCCCTGGGCCGCGCGGTGATTGGTGGATTGCTGCTGGCCACCGTGGCTACGCTGTTTTTTGTTCCCGCATTCTTTTCCGTCGTTCACGGCTGGCTTGAAAACCGGCGCAAAGCGGCGCAAGGCTCAGTAAGGGCCGGTACCCTCGACGAGTTTGACGAGCTTTCGGAGTAGCTTTCACCATGACCAACGAACCCAAACCGAACACGCACGCTGCCGCACACAGCGGCCATGACGAAGCAGCGCCGGAGCAGGAGCGGATTTCCGGCAGCAAGGCGCTGGCAGGCGTGGCGATTGTATTGCTTGTCGCCGCGGCATTTGTGGGCTATGGCCTGTGGAGCCGCAGTCGCGCCAACACGGTGCTGGCTGAGCGAACGACAGACCTGGCCGCGCCCTCGGTCATTGCAGTTGTGCCCACCCAGGGCGCTCCAACTGACAGCTTTGTGCTGCCCGGCAACGTCACCGCTTTTACCGATTCGCCCATCTATGCACGCACCTCCGGGTATTTGACCAAGTGGTACTACGACATCGGCGCACGGGTGAAAAAGGGCGCGCTGCTGGCGGAAATTGCCACGCCCGAGCTCGATCAGCAACTCTCCCAGGCAGAGAACGACCTGGTCACCGCGGAGGCCACCGCCAACAACGCCCGCATCCAGTCCGAACGCTACACCGGCCTGGTCCAGTCCAACGCCGTCTCCAGGCAGGACACCGACACCTTCGTCAACCAGGCTGCGGCCACTGCTGCGGCGGTCAAGTCCGCGCAGGCCAATGTGCAGCGGCTCAAGGAGCTGCAGTCGTTTGAAAAGGTCTATGCGCCCTTTGATGGAGTGGTAACCGCGCGCAACATCGACACCGGCCAGCTGATCACCGAAGGTAGCCCGAACGAGCTCTTCCACTTGCAGGCCACGCAAACGCTGCGCGTATACGCCAATCTGCCGCAGCTCTACTCCGGCAACGTGAAGCGCGGCTCCAAAATCGATCTGACATTTGCCGAGCACCCAGGCAAAACCTTTCAGGGCACCCTGGTTCGTAACGCCGACGCCATCGATCCCGTCAGTCGCACACTGCTGGTTGAGATCGACATTGACAATCGCGGCGGCGAGCTGTTGCCGGGCTCGCTGGCGCAGGTCCACTTCAAGACGCCCGCTGCGGGATCGACGTTCATCGTGCCGGCGGCCGCCCTCATCTTCCGCAGGGAGGGCCTGCGTGTCGGAATCGTCGTTAACGGCAACATCGCGCACCTGGTTCCAGTCATCATCGGCGAGGACGATGGGGCCACCGTACAGATCGTTAGCGGGATCTCTGCCGGCGACAAAGTGATTCAGGATCCGCCCGACTCGCTTATCGAGGGCGAAAAAGTCTTCGTCGAGAGCCCCGGCAAAGCCGCCGACGCGGGAGGCAAGTAGCGATGGGCGCCAGGCGAATGGAATCCGCACAGGACTCAACCTCTGCGGAAAATCTCGTCCCAACGAACAGGCTTGTGAACGGTGCGAAAGGGCACGACTTCAGTCGTGCCCAGCTTGCTAAAAACCTCCAACTTGACGTAGCTGTGCGAAAGGGCACGACTTCAGTCGTGCCGCAAACTGCTTCATATGAGAGATATGGGGCTTTAGCCCCTGCGGGAAGGTCTTCGTGGACGCGGCCCAGAGGCTTCCTATTCTCCGCCGCCTGCCTCGCCGTCCTCATCCCGCTCACCGGTTGCAAGCCCGTCGGCCCGAATTACCAGCGTCCCACCTATACCGCGCCGCCCGCCTACAAAGAGACGGGCGCCTCCACGGTCGTGGTCCCACCGCCCAATCCCCCTGACGGTGGCTGGTCCACGGCCAACCCCTCCGACGGCATGATCAAGGGCAAGTGGTGGGAAATCTACAACGACCCGCAGCTCAACCAGCTTGAAGAGCGCATTGCCACCTATAACCAGGGCCTGCGCCAGGCGCTGCAGACTTATCTGGCCGCGCGCGACCAGGTCAAGGTCGCCCGTTCCGCGCTGTTTCCCACGCTTTCGGCCGGTCCGTCCGTCACGCATTACAAAAACTCGGCCAACCGGCCGCTCACCACAAACAACACAGCGTCGAATTACAACGATCTGCTCCTTGAGGGCCAGGCCAGTTGGGAGCCCGACTTCTGGGGTCGCATTCGCCGCACTGTCGAGGCCGCTCGCGAAAACGCCCAGGCCAGCGCCGCCGACATGGCCAACGTCAACCTGACCCTCCAGGCCGACATGGCCGCCGACTACTTCCAACTCCGCGGCCTCGATTCCGATATCAAGCTGCTCAAGTCCACTGTCGCCGACCTCGAAAATCAGCTCGACCTGACCAAGCGCCTCCTTGCCGGCGGCATCGGCACGGAAGCCGACGTGGCCGAGGCTCAAACCCAGCTCGACACCGTCCGCGCCCAGCTGATCGATCTCGGCGTTGCCCGCGCCCAGTACGAGCACGCCGTGGGCACCATCGCCGACTACAAGCTGCCCAGCTTCAGCATTCCATTCTCACCTCTTGACCTGCCTCTGCCCAAGGTCCCTCTCGGAGTGCCTTCGCAACTGCTCGAGCGCCGTCCCGACATNNATCGCCATCAGCGCCTTTTATCCCACCATCACGCTGGGTGGAACGGGCGGTTTCGAGAGCGCCCACGCCGGCACATGGATTCAGGGTCCCAGCGCGCTCTGGAGTCTCGGCGGCCAGGCCACCGAACTGCTCTTCGACGCCGGCCAGCGCCACGCCCTCACCGATCAGGCGCGTCACACCTACGAGGCCCAGGTGTCCGGCTACAAAGGCGTCATATTCCTGGCATTCGAAGACGTGGAAGACCAGCTCTCCGGACTGCGCATTCTTGAGCAGGAATCCGCCGCGGAGCGGAAGGCGGTCGATTCGGCGCAGCACTCGCTCGATGTGTCCAACCGGCGATTCAAGGGCGGCGCAACCAGCTATCTTGAGGTCCTCACCGCCGAGACCACGCTGATCCAGAATCAGCGCACCGCGGTCGATCTCCAGACCCGCCAGTTCGTTGACAGCGTCGGCCTGGTCCGCTCCTTAGGCGGCGGCTGGGACACGACGCAGTTGCCGAAGTGAAAAAGCAGGGAACAGGGAACAGGGAATAGAAAGGCAGCCGGGTGCTCCAGAGCCGGGGTCCCCACGGACAGGTCTTGGTCCGTGGGGTGGAGAGCCTGCCCTGAGCCTCTCGAAGCGTCTCGCCCCTGAAACCTGAAACGCTGATAGCTAAAGTAGAGAAGCTCCCCTCTGCGGTAGCTCCTACTCCCTATTCCCTCAAAATCCCTCACCCAAAAATAATGCTTGACTGTGTATACCAACTGTGTATACTCAGTATATTGACATGCACAGTGACATCGTCATTTCGCAATCCGATGGCCGGCCGATGTACCTCCAGATCATGGAGCAGGTGAAGCAGCGGGTGGCAGTCGGGGATTGGGCGCCCGGAGACGAAATCCCGTCCATTCGCCAGCTTGCAGTGGCTCTGCGAGTCAGCGTCATCACCATCAAGCGCGCCTACCTTGAACTGGAGCGCGAGGGCGTCATTCTGACTCAGCAGGGCAAAGGATCGATCGTTGCCCCCAATCAACGCCTGAGTCCGCAGATCTATCACGAGGAATTATCGGAACGACTGGACGAGGTGGCGCGACTTGGCGATTTGCTTGGTCTGAGCAGCGAAGAGATCGCGCGCCGCACAAAGGAAGCTTCAGACCGGCTGAACGAAGCCCGGCTTACGAAGGAGATTGTATGAACGATCTATCTGTTCAATTCGAGGGAGTGAGCAAGAAATACGCACACTTTTCGCTTGAAAATATCCATCTTGAACTGCCCACCGGCAGCATCATGGGCTTTATCGGGGCCAACGGGGCCGGCAAGTCGACAACCATCCGCATCCTGATGGGGCTGGTTCACCAGGACGCTGGGTCGGTGCGAGTGCTCGGGCATTCGATGCCGGCGGACCAGGCGGCGGCCAAGCTCGATATTGGGTTTGTGTCGGAAGATATGCGGCTCTACGGAGCGGCGACGCTGGCGTGGCATATGGACTTCCTGCGCCCGATCTACCCGCGCTGGGACCAGACATACGCCATGGAACTGGCGCGGCGTTTCGATCTGAAGCCGCAACAGAAGATCAAGGGGCTGTCGCATGGGCAGCGTGTAAAGGCGGCGCTGCTGCTGGCGCTGGCGCGGCGTCCGCGGCTGCTGGTTCTCGACGAGCCAACCACCGGCCTCGATCCGGTCGCGCGCATGGAAGTGCTTGGAGAACTGATGGCTGTGCTGGCCGACGAGGACCGGACGATTCTGTTTTCCTCGCACAACACTCTGGATGTGGAACAGATTTCAGATCAGATCACCTTTATCGACCGGGGCCGGATCATCGATTCCGACGACAAAGAGGCGTTTCTCGACCGCTGGCGACGGCTGCGCCTCGTGCTTCCGCCGGACGGAGTGGTTCCGCGCCTGCCCGGCGTTGTTGAAGTGGGCGGAAGCGGCCGGCTCCCGGTGCTCACCACCAATCGCTTCGAGCCGGCCATGGTCTCGGCATGCAACGACCTGGGCGCCACCGTGCAGGCGGTCGACACCATGACCCTGGAAGAGATTTTTGTAGCCAACGTGCACAGCAGAAGGGAGCGGCTCACAGCATGAACTGGTCAATGGTCAAGGGTCTCATTTTCAAGGACTGGTATTTTCAGCGCACGGCGATTCTGCTTGCGTTCGCCGGCGGCGCTGTATCGCTCGGCATCGTTTGTATCGGTGGTCAGGCAAGTTTTACTATCGGGCTCATTCTTCTTGTCACCGTCATGGTCATGATCAGCGCGATGACAGTAATGGGTAATGTGCTTGGAGAGCGAGAGAATCAAACGCTTCCGTTTGTGATGAGCCTGCCCATCTCCTATCTTGAGTACACGACTTCCAAGATTCTGGGCAATCTGCTCATCTTCGTTCCCTTCTGGCTGACCATCGTCGCAGGTAGCCTTGCAGTGATCGTGGCCTCGCCGGTCATCCATGGCTTTTTTGCCTTCGCCGTCATCATGGGTGTTGAGATCCTGGTGAATACTTGCCTGATGATCGCGGTCGCCCTGGTCACCGAATCCAAAGGCTGGACCATATCCGCCATGGTTGCGGGCAACCTGGCCATCAATGTAGTGGGTTATATCGTGGCTCACATTCCCGGCATCAGCAACGGAATGTGGGGCACCACCATCCAGTGGCGTCCCGCGGCGACCATCTCGCTGGTCACGGAGTTTGCCTTGATTGCGCTGTTGCTGGGCGGAGCTTTCTTCATTCAGTCTAGAAAGAAGGATTTTCTGTGAAAATGCTAGTTGTAAGTTGTCAGTTTTAAGTTGTCAGTGACCAGCAGATATTACCTGATCTGACGAGCTTGTTCCGATAAAACGTCGGATGTTCAGGTCCTGTTCGCTCGGAGATGAAAGTTCGCGCCTGCGGTAGCCACTGACAACTGACAACTTACAACCGTCTAATAGAACAGGTACTTCCGCCACCGATCGTCCCCCCGCCCCAGCATGCGCATGATCTGCCGGCTGGTGTGCAATGAGAATGGCCGCGGATCGCGCATCAGCATCATGTCGTCGATCTCGTTCAGCATGCGGTTGCCCTTGCGCCTGTTGCAGCTATGGCAGCAGGCGACGAGATTTTCCCATGTCGAGTTGCCGCCGCGTGAGCGCGGAATCACGTGGTCCAGCGTCAGCTCGCTTGAAGAGAGCACGACTCCGCAATACTGGCAGGTGTTGCGNNCGCGAGAGGGCGCGCGTCTGGTGCGGAATGCGCCGGTATTCGAGCAGGCGAATCACAGACGGCATGGGGACGCGCGTTCTCTGCGCGTGAAGCATCAGCCCGTGTTCTTCTTCGGTGCGTGCAATGCCCTTCAGCACCAGCACCAGCGCCCGCCGCGCTCCGCAGATGTTGATCGGCTCATACGACGCATTGAGCACCAGCACAGGCATCTGCAACATGTGAATAGGCTGCACCTGGGCGTAGTCCCCGGCGTATGCCGCGGCCTTCACGATGGACTTCTGCTTACGCGCATGAATCATGGCTTTTCCCAGCGACATCTCTTCCCCTCGTCAAAAAGATGGTTGGTCTTGCGATGAATAAATGCCTGCTTGCCGCACGGTTGCGGCTGCGTTCCCGCCGGTCTTGTCCCCGCCGGTCTGGTCAGTGAAATTCTCCGCGTCCAAAACATCGGAGCCTGAAAAATGAAAGCTTGCCGTATGAACCATTCGCGCTCTTGCCAGCGTCGCCACAAACACCGAGCGCGCTCCCGCGCGCACCAGAGCCTGTGCCGCGGAACGCGCCGTTGCTCCAGTCGTAAAAATGTCGTCGATTACCAAGATGTCTTTGTCCGCGACCGTAGCCGGATCGGAAACGGAAAACGCGCCACGCACATTCAGGCGCCTTTGGGTTGAACTGAGGCCGGCCTGGCTCCCGGTGGCGCGCAGTCGCATCAACGTGCTTGCAGCCAGCGTGAGCCGCCACTCAGGGTGCGTCTTGCGCAGTGATTCAAGTGCATGCACAGCCAGCGATCGCGCCTGGTTGAATCCGCGCTCGGCGTACTTGGTCCGGTGCAGAGGGACGGGCACCACCAGCATCTCCGCGGGGGCCTCGGGCGCCAACTGGGCGATGGCCTCCGCCAGCATTCGTCCCAGCACTTTAGCCGCGGGATGCAGCCGGTCGTACTTGAGCGCGTGAATGGCCGCTTTCATACGGTGTTCGTACAGTCCGTAGGCCACCGCGCGCACAAACGGCGGCGGTGTCATGCGGCAGGCGCGGCAAAGTCCCTGACCTTGCGGATTGGAGCCCGGCATCGCCAGTGTGTCGCCGCAGCGCGCGCACGCAGGGCCGCTCTGGACCGGAAATTCTGTCCAGCAAACATCGCAAATTGGCACGGAAGAAAGCTGCGGCAGAGGGGAGCCGCAGAGAACACAGGAGGAAGGAAGGAGGGCGCAACCCAAAGCGTCCATGGGACTTCGGAGCACGCGAACCACCGCGCGCCACCGGGTTGTTCCCGATGGGGTAACGTCGAACGTCAGTGAACCGGAGTCCCTGCGGAAGACGCACCTCACTTGGGGGTGGCGCAACTCGCGGCGCACCGCCTTGCGGTCAGTATACCCGGATGCGCGTGCGGATTCCATTCGATTTCGATAAGACGCAAACGGAAAGCGCAGGTATTCATCGATCTTTTACCGGAAGGCGGAACGATGCAAACAGTTTCCAACCCATGCAACGGCCAAGCCTTCCGGCGGGTAGCGTTCCGCGTTGGGGCCAATTTCTGCGCGGGCTACGGTAGG
>PMWR01000128.1 GCA_003166055.1 Acidobacteriaceae bacterium | reverse complement strand
GCACAGGTCAAGTTTTACGACCAACCCAAGAAGTTCTTTGACAAAGCCGCCTTTACTCTGACCGGCGATCTCGGTTGCGAATACGGCGGCGGGCCTGCTGTCGGATACTACGATGCCCATGGCTTCTCTCCGGAACAAGGCACCTCGGATACGTACACCGGCGGCGTCAATTGCCACAATAGCAGGAACGGAAAGCCCAAGCAGGATTTTGAAGGCACGATGAGCTACTTGCGCATGTGGTTCAAGAAGGACATCTACGCCGTGACAGTCGGTGGCGGCCTGATGAACAACCCGGGCCGCTACTTGACTCTACTTCCGCCGATTAATAACGCATCCGCCAGCTCGGGGACTCCCTACTTCACCCAGAACGCGGGCGACCGCGCTCAGATGCATGACGGCACAGTCACTTTCGATTACATGCCGTCGCAGTTTATCACATTCCGCCTGGAGGAGAGTTACCGGTATTCCGATGTGCCGTATTGGACGGGCCACGGCGGCATCACTCCCCCTGGTGGCGATAATGGCAATCCGGCGGACTACCAGTGCGCAGCCGGTGGAGATTCGGGTGTTGGCTACGTGCCCACTCCAGCCGGAGTTGCATTGGGGTATGCGACCGGGCAAGCGCAGGCGATATCGAACTGCGTCGGACTCGATTTGAACAATGGTGCGGGCGGACTCAAAGCATTATGGTGGCCAGACCCGCGGACGAACCAGACCGCCACGATTCTGGCGATCATGGTTCGGTTCTAACTCAACCACAACAGCGGTCCAACGTCGCTCTCGGGACAATTGTCTGGAGCGTGCATGACGGTCGAGCGGGGAGGTGGAATTGAACCCACATTCCCCGCAAAATCTTTATGGTTAGCAGCGGAGAATATTGACAGTCTGCTCCAGGCGCAACGCTGGGAGCAGGCATCGAGACGAATGTGTATAGTGCGATTCAGTATGTTCTGTTTTTAGTGATCGTCACCGTTTGCGTCAGACCTCTGGGCGGATATATGCACCGGGTCTTTGCCCGGCGACCAACGGCACTCGATCGATTATGTGTGCCAGTTGAGCCATGGATCTATTTCCTTTCGGGCGTCGACCCCGCAGTCGAAATGGACGCCGGGCAATACGCAATCTGCTTCATAGTCTTCACCCTCGTTGGCACGCTCCTTCTTTATTTCATCCTCCGGTTCCAGCACTTCCTTCCCTGGTTCTTCCCGGAATATCATACGACTCCGCTCACTTGGGACCTGTCTTTCAATACTGCCATTAGTTTCTCAACCACTACCACCTGGCAAGCGTACGCGGGCGAAAACACCATGAGCTATTTCAGCCAGATGGTGGGCCTTTGCGCGCAGAATTTTCTTGCTGGGGCGGCGGGACTTGCCGTTGGCATTGCGTTCATTCGAGGGTTGGCGCGGGAACAATGCGCGACGCTTGGCAATTTCTGGGTCGATGTTACCCGCAGCTTGCTGTGGGTCTTACTACCGGGTGCGATCGTCGGCTCGCTACTGCTCGTCGCGCAGGGAGTTCCTATGAACTTCCACCATTATGTGGTTGCCTCTACCCTTGAAGGGGCCCATCAGGTTATCCCGCAAGGACCGGTTGCTGCTCTCGAAATCATCAAGAATTTAGGTACAAATGGCGGAGGTTTTTCAATGCAAACGGTGCTCATCCGTGCGAGAAACCCACGCCGCTTACAAACTTCCTGGAGCTGCTATCGATCATTCTGCTACCGGCGGCCTTGACCAACACTTTTGGAAGAATGGTGCAGGATGTGCGCCAGGGATGGGTCCTTTACTGGGTTATGCTCCTTCTTTTTATCGGCGGTTTGTTTGCTTTGCATATGAGTGAGCGACGGGTCAACGCAGTCATCCATGACGGAGCGTCCCAGTCTAGCCGGCTTCAGTCCGGAGGCAGCATGGAGGGAAAGGAAGTACGGTTCGGAATCGGAGGCACCGCGCTCGCCGGTGTGGTTACCTCCAACACCGCAACGGGTTCGGCCAACGCGGCGGATGACAGCTTCACTTCCCTCGGCGGGCTGGTTCTGCTGGTCAATCTTCTCCTCGGCGAGGTGATCTTCGGTGGACTCGGCACAGGGATCTTCAGCATGATTATGACGGCGGTCATTGCCGTATTTCTGGCCGGACTGATGATCGGAAGAACGCCAGAATATCTTGGCAAACAGATTGGGCCGAACGAAAACAAGATGATCGTGTTATACGCACTCACCGGCCCTGTCACAATTCTTATTCTTATCGCAATCGCCATCTCCACCAAGGCCGGATTGGCGGGACTTACCACGAACACCGGCCCGCATGGACTCACGGAAATCCTCTTCGGCTATGCTTCTTCTTTCGCCAACAATGGTCAAGCGTTCACCGGCCTCAATGCAAACATGCCCTTCTATAACATCACAACCGCGATCGCAATGATGGCAGGACGGTTTGGCCTGGCCATTCCGGCGCTGATGTTTGCCGGCCTGTTCGCGCGGCAAAAGGAAAGGCCTCAATCCCGTGGCACTTTACGGACCGATACATTCACATTCGGCGCACTGCTAACAACATTCCTGATCATTGTGGCGGCATTGAGCTATCTTCCCGTGTTGACATTGGGGCCTGTATTGGAGCACCTTCTCTTCAAGATCTAGAGAAGACCCTAGCAACGCCAAGGATGCAACGCGACCGTGACATCTGCTTCAGGCTCCATCCGGCTTATCCAGGAGTCAACCAACCTCTTGCTTACCAGAATCCAACGATGAGCAAGACTGCGAAGAGAGAGGACAGCGCAAGCGCCCGCTGGCCGACCTTCTTCAAAGAGAGTTGGAGATTTTCGGCATTCCTTTGGCCGCTGAGATCGTATCCGTAGCCGATCACGGGAGTGAGCAGCGCAATTGCCATCCAGCCGTGGCCAAGCACAGCGGTTGTCGCCGCGACACAAGCAAGTGCAATTAGGGAAATCTGGGCTGCGCGGCGGAATCCTGCGGATCGTTCAGGCACGGGTACCGCTTGGCGCAGTGCGATCCGGGCGTCCAACCGTGCGTGCACCACCAGGATTCCAGCCGTGGCTTGCAACGCCATCAAGAGCCAAAGAACCCAACTCCAGGCCGCGATGCCGCCCGTTGCGGAAATCGAAGTAGCGAGCGAACTGGATGTGAGCGCTGCCGCACTTGCGATCTGAAAGAGTGTCGAGCGCTGGCGGTTTTTGACGTTTACTACGATGGCCAGCGCCGAAAAGAGGGCGACGCCTAAACCCATTGCCACGACCGCCTTGACGGGCCACGTCTTTAGTAGTACAAGGCCGCTCAGGATAAGAATGGCGCCCCAACCAGCAAGCCATCGCGCGGCGGCCAAAGACTCAGGGTGCTGTTGTTTCCACACGAAGCGCTGTCGCGCCATGATTACCATGGGGTCTTTGGCGGCCAGAGCCGCGAATGCAGCCGTCAGTGTGGCCAGCTCGCTCCAGCACCATCGGCGGGCAAGAATCGCTGCGCAGACGATGGGAATCATGAGCATAGCGGTCGCTCCGTGCTCGCGCGGCAGCAACCAGAATTGGGATTGTGGTTGTTTCCCACTGCTCATGTTTGCATGTTCACTTGTCATGGATCTCCCCTTCATTCTCGGTGCCGCGGAAACTATTGGGACCATTCCGTGTTCATTTTCACGTTTATCTGACTCCAGGCTTAAGTGCTGTGACTTAAGTCATTCACCAGAGCTCCAGCACTGGCTATCGTAGATTGTGGAAGGATCCCATGCTGACCATTGCTGCATCTTCGCCCAAGGTTCAAACCAACTTCGGCCCGCCAATCAAACCGAAGAGAGCTTTCGTGCGCAGATTGTCACCCGACCGTTCGCAGCAGATCCGACGCGCGGTACAGTTTGCCTTTCTTGCACTGAACGCATGGATCGGAATTCAGTTCATTCTCTGGGTTCGCTTTTATGAGAGCCATGGCAGTGCAGGTTATGTAGAGCGGCCTGCCGGAGTGGATGGCTGGCTGCCGATTGCCGGCCTGATGAACCTGAGATATTCCGCGGCCACAGGAAACATATCTGAGATACATCCATCAGCCATGGTCCTTTTCTGTGTTTTTCTCCTGATGAGCCTGCTCATCAAGAAGTCGTTTTGCTCATGGCTGTGCCCTGTCGGCACGGTTTCTGAGTACCTGTGGAAGATTGGCCGGAAGTTGATGGGGCGGAGCCTGGTGCTGCCGCGGTGGCTCGATTGGCCACTGCGCAGTCTGAAATACCTGCTGCTTGCGTTCTTTGTGTTCATTGTCTTCACGATGTCTACCGCGGAACTGGGCAGTTTTCTCGGATCTCCGTTCGGCGTGGTGGCAGACGTGAAGATGCTCAACTTCTTCCGGCACATTGGCGGAGTGGGGCTGGCGGTGATTGCGGTTCTGGTTGTGCTGTCCTTTTTTATTGAGAATGTTTGGTGCCGCTATCTCTGCCCTTACGGCGCGCTGATGGGTATCGTTTCGACCCTGAGCCCGGTGAAGATTCGGCGCGATGAGCAAGCTTGCATTGATTGCGGTAAGTGCAATAAAGCTTGCCCGTCCCATCTGCTGGTGGACAAACTGGTGCAGATTCGCTCAGTTGAGTGCACCGGATGCATGGAGTGCGTTGCCGTTTGTCCGGCAGAAAATGCGCTGCAGTTATCGCTTCCGCCATGGCCGGAAAGCGTAGTCGATCGCACGCTGCCGCAAGCGGCCCAGTTTCGCTGGCAACGCCGCGCTCTCAAGCCACAAGTTGTGGCCGCGGTGCTGGCGGTTGTCTTCTTTGGATTGATCGGCCTGGCGCGCGCCACTGGTCATTGGCAGACGAATGTTTCACGCGCGATTTACATGGATCTGGTTCCCAACGCAGACCGATACGATCACTGACACTGCTAAGACATTGTCGACAACAGTGCGTTCAGACCATTCTTGTCTTTGACCACGATTTGCCGCGCATCTACGTCGATGAGTCCCTCGGCCTGCAGCCGCGTGAGGTTGCGCGAGACCAATTCACGCACGGTCCCCAACTGACTGGCCAACTCCTGGTGGCTGGCCGGCAATTGGAATTCAATGCCTCGTTGAGTCTGCCGGCCTTCCGTTTCGGCAAGACGCAGCAGCACCGAGATGAGCCGCTGGCGGATGGTGGTGAAAGATAGCTCCTCAATGATGCCGACAAGTCTCCGCAGGCGCGCCCCGACCACGGCCAGCATCTTGAGCGCCACTTCGGGGTGTTCCAGGCAGAACGCAAGAAAATCCTGACGCGAGATGAACGCAAGTTCCACGTCCTCCATCGCCATAGCAGAAGCCGGATAACGCCCGCCGTCAAACACCGGCAGTTCGGCCACCGACTCGCCCGCATGGTTCAAGGCCAGCACCTGCTCACGTCCATTCACCGAGGTTTTGAAGATGCGCACCGTGCCCCGCGCAATCATGTGCAGCCCGTGACACGGCTCGTCCTCAGAAAACAGCAGCTCGCCGCTTGTGAAGTGCTTCCGTACCGTACGCGCGGCCAGCGATTGAATCTCCGCACGGGACAAGCTGGAGAGGAGCGCGGTCTTCTCCAGTGTCGCTGCCAGATCGATGCGTTCGCGCGCCATGGGAGAAAGTCTAGCATTGCGATGGCCCGCCGTCGGCATTAAACCCGAGTGACTTAAGTCGCTGCGGCGCGCGCGAGACACTTCTAAGGTGATGCAAGGAGAGAATCATGACCACCCTTACACAGACCGTTCGCGAGATTGCCCTCGAGCAACCTCATTCCATCCGCGTCTTCGAGCGCTTCGGTATCGACTACTGCTGTGGCGGCCGTAACCCACTCGGCGAAGCCTGCATCGCCGGCCAACTTTCCGCCGATGAAGTCCTGGCCGCACTGGATTCCGCAGCAAACACGGCAACGCCCTTAACTGTCGATTGGTCGCAGGCTTCACTGCGCCAGCTCATTGAGCATATTGTCGCCACGCATCACGCCTACGTGAAGAGAGAGCTGCCGCGGCTTGCCGTACTCGCACAAAAAGTGGTGAATCGGCACGGCGACACACAGACCCATTTGCCGGCAATTCAGGACGCCGTTACGCAACTCGACGACGAGTTAACTCACCATCTTGCCAAGGAGGAGAACATCCTGTTTCCTTATATTGCTGCACTGGAAGCCGCAATGGTCTCCGGCAGCGCGTTTCCCGATGCGTGCTTCGGCGCTGTGGCAAATCCCATTGCCATGATGACCAGCGAGCATGAGGCCGCCGGAACGCTTCTTGCGGCAATCCAGAGCCTGAGCAGCAACTTCGTCACGCCCGTTGGCGCGTGTCCTACGTATCACGCGTTCTATGACGGCCTGAAAGAATTTCAGCAGGACCTTCACCAGCACATCCATTTGGAAAACAACATCCTGTTTCCCCGCGCCATCGATCTGGAATCGTCCGCACAGACGCCTCAGTTCGAAGTTTCCGCTGCTTCCTGAGGGCATGCCCATGCATAAGTGGCCCCCAGCCATGATGTGCGTGGGCCTGCTTCCGGAACGTGCGGGATCAAGGCCCACAGCCCGATGAACGCCAGCCCGACAAGATTGGGAAAGAGCAGCGGCGCCATCGGAGGAGCGCCGTTGACAAGCTTGTCAAAGAGATTGCTGCCGGGCTCAACCAGATTCGCCTGCAGGTGAAACCAGAATCCCAGAACGCCAACGAACGCTTGCACACCCATGACCAGAAGGCAGACATCGAGGAAGCGGCGCGTAACTGGGAGCACGAGTGGGACGATGAGAAATCCCGATGCAAACGCTGAGGATATCACCGGGATCCATTCGGTCCTGGCAAAGAAGCCGTTCGATGCGTGATCGGTGAGCGACAGAACGAAGTTCCCGAAGAATCCGCCCAGCGCGAGCAGAATAACCCAACGCGCCCACTCCATAGAGCGGATAGCGACCATGCGGTTTACCAGCAATAGAAATCCCAGGCCCGAGTAAGCGAGCGGCGCTGCGAAGGGAGCTGCGTAAGTGAGACCCTTCAGTGTGTGGTCGAGAAAGAACCGGCTCTCCAGGTGGTAAAGCACCCCAGCCAGTCCCACCAACACCGAAAGCCAACCAATCATGTAGCCCACATCGCGCCATGGCGCCGGCAGGTTCCAAGCACAGCGCAGAGCAATCCCCAAGACCAGTACGACCGGCGCACCGAGCGAGAAGTAAAGAGGGATATACTCCGCCGCCTTCTGAAAATGATTCACCGAATGCGCAATGAAGATGTCTGCCGCCAAAATGGCCAGATTGACGGTAACGAACATTTCCACCCAAAGCTGCGGATCGTGGGCCCAGCGCAGGCGTGGATCGACAACGAGTTTCTGAGCGCCCGAGAGCATCCTACTTATGCGCATGTTCTCTCCGCAGTTCGTCGGCATCGTGTTGCAGTTCGACCGTCTTGGACAGCAGCTCGAAATTTCCATGCCACTGGACAAAATCTGCTCCGCCCATGAATGCACCATGTTTGCTGGTGCGGCCGTCGTAGTGCCAGAGGTTGAAATAGGTAAAGTCGATGGTGTGCGTGAATGGCGGTCCGGAGAGCGAACCATCTTTGTGAAGGTCGTCAATGATCGCTTTGGCGGCAAGGATCTTTGCGTTGGTGCTTTCAACGACCTGTTGGCCTTGGTCATAAACGCGGTCAACAAGGGCCTGAGTATGGCACTGCGTGCAGACCTGTTTCATGTTGATCTGGGCCTGCATGTAGTTGGGGCGATGGGTGGTAATCGCATCTGCAAGGTACCAGCCGAGCCGGTCGGACGGGTTGTGTGTAACCTTGAGGCCGTTGATGCCACTCATGTGGCAGGTCGCGCAGGTGGGCACAAACATATCTCGCGTAGTAAGCGTGCGTGGGTCAGCATCAAGCTTAAGCAGGTTGCGCTGAGCGGCAAACATGACACCATGCTTGGATTCGTTGTAAATTTCGATCTGTGAGTGGTCGGGGCCCATGTGGCATTGGCCGCATGTGGTGGGCAGACGCGCAAGCGCCACCGAGCTCGTATGCCGGGAATGGCATTCGGTGCAGGTGCCGATGGTGCCATCCTCATTGGGTTTGCCGATGGAGTGGCACTGCTCGCAGCCAGACGTGATGGCCGGATGTCCCTCAGGAAGAGTCAGAGGATTGGGTGGACGCTTGGTGCCACCGGGTTGAAACCGCTCGCTAAAGGCTACCTGCTCAACACTCAGCCCCTTCTCTCCGTGCACAGCCGCCCAACTCGGCGCTGCGTGCCGGCTGCGCAGGAATTCCTGGTAGATGCCTTCGTGGCACGAGCGGCAGTTTCCTGCGGTGAGATGGGTGCTGATCACAAAGCCGTGATGATCCACCTTCTGCTGGTTCGCGGCCGGCGCGTGGCAGTCCAGGCAGTTCACGCCCTTCTTTGCGTGAGAGGACATCTCGTACTCATGCACCACCGAATATTGAAGACGCGCATGGCACTCCGCGCACTTACCCGAAGCGCGAACGAAATCGGCGGTGGGCTGCTCGGTTTCAACGTTGGGGCGAGCCCGGTTGATGAGAAAGGCTGAGAGAATGAGCGAAAAGGCAATGACAACAGCAACAAAAACCGATCGAAACGACACGAATGCACCCCCTGCAAGAGCTGTGCTGATTCCCGCCCTCAGAATGCCGCTGTCCACATTCAGGACGTTGCGCTTGGAAGCTCTATCAGCCTTACGGCGTGGTCTGCTCCCGTCGGGCGGTAAAGGTCTCATGATTATGAATCTGCGCCCGGCTCATCCCACCTTGCGCGCCTCTAGCCGGAACGAACTGTTTCGTTCCGATTCCCGCTCTACGGCCCGCTTCCGCCCGGTCAGCAACTCCTGTGCGCTGATCTGCCCGCAAACTCGCCCAGTCTCCCGGTCAACCACGGGCATGGACATCACACCGGTGGTTGCCATCTCTTCGGCTATTGCGCGGCAGGTCTCATCCGAATAGGCCAGAATCTCCGGCAACCGCCTGTTTTCTTCCCCGACCACGCCCATATCTGAAACCGCTGTCATGACCTCCGACACGCTCACCATCTCCAGAGGGTCCACGCCGTATTCGCGCGACAGATGATATCCGCGGCGGCTCAACTTCTCAGTCAGAATGGAACGCGGCATCACCAGGGAGGTGACCAAGTACGCTGAAGTGCATGCAAGCGCCAGCGGCAGCAGCGCGGGCAGGGCATGGGTCAGCTCCAGAGAAAAAAGAATTGCCGTGAGCGGCACGCCCAGCGCGCCGGAGAGCATTGCCCCCATCCCCAGCAATGCCCAGAGCGCCTGCGCCTCTCCCGGCATGTGAGCCAATCTGGCCAGAGTTTCGCCTATGGCCGCGCCAATCATCAGCAGCGGCGCAAGCACACCTCCCGACGTTCCCGAACTCAGTGAGAACGCCCACATCAGCGACTTCGCAATCAAAAGGCCAAGCAGCAGCCCAAGCGGAGCATTGCCGCGCAGCAGTTCCGCAATGTTGTCGTAGCCAACACCGAGCCCGCGAGGAAAGAAGAACCCACCCAGGCCAATGCCCATGCCGCCAATCGCGGGCCACCACATCCAGTGCAACTTCACTCGGCCGCAGAAGTGCTCGAAGCCGTCCTCAAAGCTGTACATGAGCCGGCTCAGCCCGGCCGAAGCCAGGCCAACCAGGATTCCGAGCGGAGCGGCGACCAGCAGAGCACTGTTGATGGAAAAGGACGAACTCAGCTGCACCGGGAACAGGGGACCCGCTCCAAGCCAGACAATGCGCAACGCTCCCGCCATGATGCTGGCCGCGGCCACCGGCACCAGGGAGCGCGGCCTCCATTCAAACAGCAGCAGTTCCACCGCCAGCAGGATTGCCGCCAGCGGGGCCGCGAAAGTAGCCGACATGCCCGCTGCCGCGCCCGCCACAAGGAGCGTCGTTCTCTCGGCGTCAGTCAGTTTGAGCCACTGCGCCACCAGCGAGCCGAAGGCCCCGCCGGTCATAATGATCGGTCCCTCTGCGCCGAAGGGGCCCCCGGATCCGATTGCGATGGCGGCGGAGATCGGCTTCAGTATCGCCACCTTGGGATCGACCCGCGCACCGTGCAGAAGGATTGCTTCAATTGCCTCGGGAATTCCGTGTCCGCGAATCTTCTCGGACCCGAAGTGCGCCATGAGCCCAACCAGCATCCCGCCGACCACTGGCACCAGGGCCATGAGCCAGGGAGAGAGCGGCGAGCCGGCCGGCCCAACCATGGCCAGGCTCAGGCGGTGATAGTAAAAAAGATTCGTTGACAGGGCAATGGCGCGCAACAACAGCACCGCGAGTGCAGCGCCGCCAGCGCCGATGAACAACGCGACCAATGTCAGCAGCCATACCCGTCCGTCCACAGTAAAGTCGCGCAATGACGAGGGGCGCGACCTCATTGCATCCCCGCAGCAGACGCGCTCTCAGCATGTCGCCCGATCAGCCGCAGAGACTTTGCCAGCCGCGGCCCAAGTTCGTTTAATTCCCGCGCGTGTTCGCTGGAGAGCCTGCCCAGGACCTGCCGGCCTTTGCGGGTAACGCGCAAAATTGCCCGTCGCCTGTCACTGCTGTCCAGTGATCGCGCCAACAGTCCCTCGCGCTCAGATCGATCGACAAGTTCAACCGCGCTATTGTGCTTCAACCCAAGACGTTCGGCGGCGTAGGCGATAGTCACAGCGGTTCCGTTCGGGGCCCCGGCAACCTGTAAAAGAAGCTGGTGCTGCTGTGGATGCAGCCCCGCGTCCATGGCAACGCATTCGCTGAAATGCAGAAAGCGCCGCAACTCGAAACGGAAGTCTGCCAGCGTCCTTAGTAGCTCTTCAGAACCTGCGGTCGGGAATCGAGAATCCATATTTATATCGTCACACGATGTAAATAACAATGCAAACGCATTGTGCACGGCGTAATGGAGAGACTTCATGTGACTCGGTCAGCATTGAACAACGCACAAGCATAATGGAGGATTCTCGGGTCACGGTAAATCGCCAACTTGCTTATCGAGTATGGAAAGCAAAGCACTTGGACGTATAGTCGGCTTTTCGGACAAGTGGTTCTTGGCTCAACTGCTGCCAACAGCCCAGAGCAGGTTTCGAGACTGGTTCGCATCGATCAGTCCTGATAAACGCGGCGGGGTGCGGTGATACTTTTGGGGATACTTTGTACCGGACTTTCCTGCGGTCCCCTGCAACATGCTGCAAGGCCAATAGTTGGATTATGTAATTGATAAAACATGACTTATTCAATATACTGCTTCTGCCTGCAGCGTGCTGCAAAGGCGTTAAAATCGGACTCAAAATCCGCAGACGTCTGCGTGGTGGCGATTATGGTGTTACCGATCGTGAAGCTCGGACCCGCATGGATATTGATCAAACACCATTTTCAACACCACCGGAAGAATTCCCTTGGGTTCTTTTCATGCCATTTAGGGGCGTTATAGTTTTCGTACGTCATTGATAATAAACGACTAATATACTTTGGGAAGCTGACGTTCTGCCACTGAACTACTCCCGCCCTTTAAAATCAATCACTTGCGAGATTGACTCAGGCTTACTATCCATCCGGCCACGATATCCGTAGAAAAACCAAACAAAAAGCGGCCAATTTGTGCCATCATCGCTGCCGCCAATTCTCGGAACCTTCAAGTCCGGCAGGCATGGATAGTAGTTGGATAGTAAATCTGCTTGCCGCAAGGCCAACCTCAAACAGTATCGCGCAGTGAATGGCAAATGGCAGTTTGTCCCGGTGGTC
>PMWR01000459.1 GCA_003166055.1 Acidobacteriaceae bacterium | reverse complement strand
AAGTGGACGGGAACCTCAGGCTCCCAGTCCTCCAGATCGCCCTCCAGAATCTCGAGCCCCGAACGGACATCGTCCCCATCCCACCCGACGAGCCGCCGCCCTCGATCACTGAAAACTGACAACTGACGACTGCCTCTCATAAAATCGTTCCATGTGCGGAATCGTCGGCTACGTCGGACCCAAAAAGGTAGTTCCAGTCATCATCGAGGGCCTGCGCCGCCTCGAATATCGCGGCTATGACTCCGCCGGCATCGCCGTCGGCAGCCCCTCCAGCCCCACAATTGAGGTCCGCCGCGCCAAGGGCAAGCTCGTCAACCTCGAAGAGGTCCTGCGCGAACATCCGCTCCACGGTACCTACGGCATCGGCCACACCCGCTGGGCCACCCACGGACGCCCCACCGAAGAAAACGCCCACCCCCACCGCGACTGCACCGGCCGCATCGTCGTCGTCCACAACGGCATCGTCGAAAACTACCTCGACCTCAAGCGCGAGCTCATTGAAAAAGGCCACAAGTTCGTCACCGAGACCGACACCGAAATCATCGCCCACCTCATTGAGCAGGTCCAGCTCGACGCGGATGCGGCCGGTGAACCGATCCTTCTCGAAGTAGCCGTCCGCCGCGCCGTAAAGCGTCTCACCGGCGCATTCGCCCTCGGCGTTCTTTCCGCCACCGAACCGGACAAGATCGTCGCCGCCCGCTTCGGGCCGCCCGTGGTCATCGGCGTCGGCGAAGGCGAGTCGTTCGTCGCCTCCGATGTCCCCGGAATCCTCCACCACACCCGCAACATCTACTTCCTCGCCGACGGTGACATGGCCATCCTCACACTCGCCGGCGTCCAGCTCACCGACTTCGACGGCAACCCCATCCACCGCAACATCACCCACATTCAATGGGACCCCATCCAGGCGGAAAAGGGCGGCTACAAGCATTTCATGCTCAAGGAAATCTGGGAGCAGCCTAGAGCCGTTACCGATACCACCCTGGGCCGCGTCTCGCTCGACTCCGGCAAAGTCTTCCTCGGCGAAATGAAAATCGCCGACGATGAACTAGCCTCTGCCTCCAGCATCAACATCGCCGCCTGCGGCACCAGTTGGCACGCAGCCCTCGCCGGCAAGTACATGATCGAGCGCCTCGCCCGCCTGCCCGTCGATGTCGACTACGCCAGCGAATATCGCTACCGCAATCCCATCCCCGACCGCAACGCCCTCGGCCTGCTCATCACCCAATCCGGCGAGACCGCCGACACATTGGCGGCTCAGCGCGAGATGATCGCCCTCGGCTCCAAGACCGTCGCCATCTGCAACGTGGTCGACGCCATGGTAGCCCGCGAAGCCCACGGCGCCATCTACACCCACGCCGGCCCGGAGATCGGCGTCGCCTCCACCAAAGCCTTCACCGCGCAGCTCACCGCGCTCTTCCTGCTCGCGTTAAAGCTGGGCCAGCTCCGCGGCCGCATCGACCCCGCCCAGTCCGTCCAGTTGATCGAGCAGCTCGGCCGCATCCCCGGCAAGATTGAAGAAATCCTGCGCTCCCGTTCCTCCCAGTGCGAGCAGCTCGCCGCCGGCTTCTCCACCGCGCGCGACTTCCTCTACCTCGGCCGCGGCATCCATTTCCCCATCGCTCTCGAAGGCGCGCTCAAGCTCAAGGAAATCTCCTACATCCACGCTGAAGGCTACCCCGCCGGCGAAATGAAGCACGGACCTAACGCTCTAATTGATGAAACCCTGCCCGTAGTCGTGCTGGTCACGCGCGACGAATCCGACCCCGCATCCAAACTTCGCTACGAAAAAACCCTGTCCAACATTCAGGAAGTCACCGCCCGCTCCGGCCGCGTCATCGCCGTAGCCACCGAGGGCGACGCCACCATCGGCAGCCTCGTCGAGCAGGTCATTTTCATCCCACCCACTATCGAGTTGCTTTCCCCGCTCATTGAAATCGTCCCCCTCCAGTTGCTCGCCTACTACATCGCCGTCCGCCGCGGCTGCGACGTAGACCAGCCAAGAAACCTCGCCAAATCCGTCACCGTTGAATAGCACCCTGTTGGAGTCATCATGAAGGTCCTGTTCATCGGCGGCACCGGCATCATCAGCACCGCCGTCACCCGCCTCGCCGCCGAACGCGGCATCGACCTGACCCTCCTCACTCGCGGACAGCACGCCGCCGATCTTCCCGCAGGCGTCCGCACCCTCACCGCCGACATCGCCGACGAGTTCGCCGTTGCCCAGGCCCTCGGCAATCAGACCTACGACGCCGTCGTCGACTGGATCGCGTTCACCCCCGACCACATCGAGCGTGACATCCGCCTCTTCCGCGACCGCACCGCCCAGTTCGTCTTCATCAGCTCGGCCAGCGCCTATCAGCACCCCGTCGGCCACTATCTCATCACTGAATCAACCCCGCTCGCAAACCCCTACTGGCAATACTCCCGCGACAAAATCGCCTGCGAGGACCGCCTCATGCGGGCCTACCGCGACGACGGCTTTCCCATCACCATCGTCCGTCCCTCGCTCACGTACGGCGACACGCAGATCGTTCTCGCCGTCAACAGTTGGCAAAAATCCTTCACCGCCCTTGACCGCATGCGCCGCGGCAAAAAAGTCATCGTCCCAGGCGACGGCTCCTCCCTTTGGGTCGTCACCCACAACAGCGACTTCGCCCAGGGCTTCGTCGGCCTTCTCGGCCACCGCCAGGCCATCGGCCACGCCTTTCACATCACCAGCGACGAAGTCCTCACCTGGGACCAGCTCTACCGCATCACCGCCGAGGCTGCGGGCGTCGAGCCCAACCTCATCCACATCGCGTCTGACTTCCTCAGCGCATGCCATCCCGACGAACTCGGCAGCCTCACCGGCGACAAGTCCTCCAGCGTGGTCTTCGACAACACCAAGATCAAGCGCTTCGTCCCCGGCTTTTCTGCCCAGGTCCCCTTCGCTCAGGGCATCCGCCGCACCCTCGCCTGGTTCGACGCCGATCCCGCCCGTCAGCAAATCGACGAGCCCTCCAACGCCGCCTGGGACAAGCTCATCGGTGCCTACGAATCCGGCCTTTCCAGCGCGATCCGACTCTTCCGCTAACGGAACTCATCTGATCAATAAGTCGCCACAGAAACCCGCAGCACATCCGGCTCCGCCCCCAGCCCCAGTCCCCAGTCCGTCTGGTCCCCATTCAAAATCCGCACAAATTTGAACTGCTCGTTCTCATAGGTCCCCTCTTCCACCTTCAGAAACTGCCGGTGCACCCACTTCCCGTCAATCTGTGCTGAAGGAGTCTGCCCGCTTCCGTTCACCACCTGCCCCGCCTTCCGCTCCGCCTCAGTCCCCGCAGGCCGAAAGTCCACCCGGCAAAAATATCCCGCCACCAGGAACTGGTTCTCCTTCAACTGCGCCACCAACGCCCGCCCCACAGGCTCCGCATTGCCCTTCGCCGTCCCGCCCCGTCCGCCGCCGTACGAAATCACCGCATCCCACGCTCCGAAATGCAGCGTCTGCGTCGGCTCGCCCTCTACCTCCGCCGTAGCCTGCAGCTTCCCCTCAAAATTCCACCGCGCAACATCCCGCATCATCGGCCCAATCAGCTTGTAGTTCTGCGCCGTGGCATCCAGAAAACTATTCGGCGAATCGTTCTCCCCCTGGTGCGCCGGCGGAGTGCGCGTATAGTCCAGCCCAAACGGCGAATACCCGATCGCCTGCAATCCCAGTGTGGAAAAAAGAAACCGCGCCAGCGTCCGTGGCGATCCCGCGGTCTCCGGAACAAACAGAGGATTATCCGCCCGGTGATACAGATGCAGCACCTTTAGGTAGCTCGCCGTATCCGGCGAATAAATATCCGGAGCCAGCACATCAATCGCCGGCGCCTCCGCCTTCCAGATCGAAAGCACATTGTCCGTCGGACCGCCGCTCTCATACGTGCCCGGCGCGCCCTTGAACGGATCTCGCAGCGCTGCATTCACATACAGCGGCAGCGGGTAAACAGCCTTCCCCGCCGCGGCAATCTCCCCCACATACTTCGCCACCGCCCACGCATGAAAATTCACATCCGCCTCGGTGCCGAACACATCCCGCCAGTTCGGCCCCGCATCCGTCTTGCCCGTTGCCTTCAGCACCTCGGCGGCCACCGGCCCAACAAACAGCTTCTCCGCTTCCGGCGAGTAGTCCCGCATCGCGCCCCACGTCCCGGTCTCGTTCTCCACCTGCACCATCAGCACCGTGCGTTCCCCGTCCGCCTCCTTCAGGTGCTTCATAAACGCAGTAAACGCCCGCTTGTCCGCCTCCAGGGCCGCCGCCGCAAACGGTGAGGGCGAGTCCACAAGCTCTCCGTTCTTGTTCGTCACATGCGTATAAATCTCCGGCTTCAGCTTCATCCACTCCGGCATGTAATGCTGGCTGCCGTTCTTCCAAGTCCCAAACCACAGCAGCACCAGGTGCGCATGATGCGCCCGCGCCTGCGCCAGAATCAGGTCCACTTGCGAATAGTCGAACTTACCCGGGTCCGGCTCAAACTGTTCCCAGTAAATCGGCGTCTCCAGCGTGTTCGCATGCAGATACTCAATCGCCGGCCACACTTTATCGAGCGTCCCCGGCCAGTCGCTCGAGTTGTTCGACTGGGCTCCCAGCATCAGGAACGGCGCCCCATCGACCAGCAGCGCATACCGCCCATCCTTCTCCACAATCCGAGGCAACGGATGCTCCTTCGTCCGCGTCGCCGCCGTCTGCGCCTGCCCCACGAAGCCGCAAACCACACATCCAATCAAAGCAATCAAAATCTTCATGGTAGAAATCGTTTTCATTTCTGCAATCCTCGTCATCTTTCCGACCTTTGGCGTGCCCCGCGCAAACCCGCCCATCCTGTGCCGGAAACTCCGCATAGCCATCATAGTCTCGGCTGGAGGGGGAAGGAGGCTGGTCCACCCCTCCGGGTATAAACTGGACTCATAGATGAGTAAAGACGTTTATATGCGCATCAAGATCAACCTTGTATTGGTCGTCTTGTTCCTCCTGTTCCAAGCCCCCTCGGCCACATCCCAGGTCGCCGTCCAACAGGGCAGCACACCATCGGCCCCTCGAGCGAGAGTCATCGTTTTTGTCCATGGCCTTCACGGCAGCCGCGACTCCTGGCGAGCCGCAAACGGCGCCTATTGGCCCGACCTGGTTCGAACCGACCCGCGCTTCGCCTATTCCGACGTTGACGTTGCCCAGTACCCCACCCCCGAATCACACGGCAAAATGTCCAGCGTGCAGTTGTCCGACCTTCTCTGGACCCGCCTCAAACAGGATCATGTCTGGGACCATCGCGAGGTGGTCTTCATCGCGCACAGCCTGGGCGGCATCCTTGTCGAAGAGATGCTGCTGCGTCATCCCGCCGAGGCCGTGAGAGTCAAGTTCATCGTTTCCTATGGAACGCCGCACGAGGGCTCCTCGCTTGCCCGCATAGCCTCCCTCTACGACAAAGACCCGCTCCTCAACGATCTCAGCGATACCAGCGACAACGCCTTCCTCACTCAGCTTGAAGACAACTGGCGAAGGCACGACTCCGTCAACGGAATCCATCGATTCTGCGCATTTGAATCCGAAGACACCAAGCCCGACAGCGGCGTTGGCTACTATCTCCGCGCCCATGCCCGCGTGGTCAGCTACTTCAGCGCGACCTATGGATGCGATGTGACCACGCCCCCGCAGGAGATTCACGCCGATCACGTGCACATGATCCAGCCTTCCGATCGAAAGTCCGCAGCCTACGACTTCTTCTATCGCGTCTACCGCGCCAACCCGATCCTTGAAGAGCAGGTGGTCACCCGCGACAATATCATCGCGGGCCTTGAAGCCGCCTGCGACAAAACCAACGAGAACCCCGACCTGCAAGTCCCCATCGCCCTCGACAGCGCCATGCACGAAAGAGTTATCAAGGCGGATGCTTCTTTTATCTACGCCGCCGATCTTCACAACGTGAATCCAAATCCACCCGTTGTCACCGGGGTCGACTCAAGCGGCGTAGCCCATGTGAACTACGGATTCAGCGGCCCAGGCAAAAAGCTCTTCGTCTGCCTTGGCTCTGCCCGCGCGTCTCTCAAAGTTGAGTTCACCATCGACCGCCAAGTCCCGATCCGCGAGCCGCAAAATTGACCCCATCGGTCCCGGGCCTTAGCTCCCGGAGGGAGCGCGCGATCATAGCCCAGCATGAAATGCTGGGTAAGTGGCAAGCGAAAATCCAGCGCCCCGTAGGGGAGTTGTGAACGGTTTCCAGAGAATCAATCGTTCCAAGTCACACCAGGGAAAGAGTTCCACCATGCCTACAAAAACCATCATCGAGCCCTTCCGCATCAAGTCCGTCGAACCCATTCGCTGGACCACACGAGCCCAGCGTGAAGAGCTCCTTCGCGCCGCGCATCACAACCTCTTCCTGCTTGAAGCCGACGACGTACTCATCGATCTGCTCACCGACTCCGGCACCGGCGCCATGTCCACCCACCAATGGGCAGGCGTCATGGAGGGCGACGAGTCTTACGCCGGAAGCAAAAGCTTCCACCATTTCAAGCGCTCCGTCCAGGACATTACCGGCTACCGGCACGTGATCCCCACACATCAGGGTCGCGCCGCCGAGCGCATCCTCTTCAACGTCATGTGCAGGAAGGGTGACATCGTCCCCAACAACACCCACTTCGACACCACCCGCGCCAATGTTGAATTCGTGGGGGCCGAGGCCGTCGATCTGCTCTACCCAGAAGCGCGCAGCCCAGAGACCATCCTGCCCTTCAAAGGCAACATGGATGTTGAAGCGCTCGACCAGCTCATCCAGCGCGTGGGGCGCGAGCGCGTCCCGCTGGTCATGCTCACCGTCACCAACAACAGCGGCGGCGGCCAGCCCGTCTCCATGGAAAACGCCAAAGCCGTAGCTGCCGTCTGCAAACGTCATAACATCCCGCTCTATTTCGACGCCTGCCGCTTTGCTGAGAACGCCTGGTTCATCAAGCAGCGCGAGCCCGCCTACGCCGACAAGACCCCCAAGCAAATCGCCCAGGAAATGTTCGCCCTCGGCGACGGCTGCACCATGTCCGCCAAGAAGGACGGCATGGCCAACATCGGCGGCTTCCTATGCACCAACGACGACATCCTCGCGCGACAGGAAAAAGACCTGCTCATTCTCACCGAGGGCTATCCAACCTACGGAGGCCTCGCCGGCCGCGACCTTGAAGCCGTCGCCATCGGTCTCCAGGAATCGCTCGACGAGGACTACCTCCGCTATCGCATCGCTTCCACAGCCTACCTCGGCAACCACATCGCCGAAGCCGGCGTACCCATCGTCCAGCCGCCGGGCGGCCACGCCATTTACCTCGACGCCAAGGCATTCCTGCCCCACGTCCCCGTCGAGCAATTTCCCGGCGTAGCCCTCGCTGCAGAGTTGTATCTGGAAGGCGGCATCCGCTCAGTAGAAATCGGCAGTTTGATGTTTGCCGCCGCGGCAAAGATGGAGCTGGTGCGCCTTGCCATCCCACGCCGCGTCTACACACAGAGCCACATCGACTACGTAGTAGAGATCATCCTCGACGTATTCGCCCGCCGCGAAAAAATCAAAGGCCTGCGCCTAACCTACGAAGCTCCATTTCTGCGCCACTTCACAGCGCACTTGGAACCCGTCGACTGATGTGACTTCGAGGAATCTGGCTTCAAAAATGGAGCTGTCATCCTGAGCGAACGCAGTGAGTCGAAGGACCTGCGGATGTTTTTCGGGCGTTTCCGGAGGGAGCAGGAGGCTTCAGCCTCCTAACAAAGCATCAAATCCGCGTGGCCTTCAGGCCCGGGCCTTAGCTCCCGGAGGCAGCGCGTAATAATAGCTCGCCACGAAATCAAGAAACGCGTCCTAAAGGATGTTTACGGCACGCGCTGCCAACAGGGCTACCGTCGCGAACGAGATGAGCGCTTGAATCATCATCAGAAGCTTCGCCCAGGACGACAGAACCGGAGAGTCTGTCGGCGAGAATGCAGTGCTCGTATTGAATGCGAGAAACAAGTAATCCACAAACCCTGGACTCCACGATTGTTCCTGCATGTCACGGCTTTTCTGAGGGCTGAGTGTCATCTGCGGAAACAGAAACGCCCCATCGGTATGAACGCCGCGCAATTCACGGGCATGGGGGCCACCAGCATCAAGCCGCCAATACCATGACGCGAATACCAGGATGTTCGTGATCCACAATGCGGCTGCGGAGCGCAATAAATCCTGAGGCGATTCCTTATGGGAAGGCAGCGCCGCTACCAGCAAGCCAAGTGACCAGACCATGTCAACCGTCACAATGGACGTCAACACATAACCCAGAATCCTGTTAAGCCGATCCAATCCGCGTCGCCGCGCCCATACCGTAGGAATCATCAAGACGACGACGACAGTGATCAGCAGCCAATCAGGGCCTATCGATAGGGATTCTGGCAGGGCAAGGCGCAACCCGCCCACCGCAAAAAGAGCAAGCATTGCAGGCCAGCGTGGTTCACGGTGTTTCGGCGTATTCGTCATGAAGCTTTCCATTCTGCCAATTCATTTGCTCGGTTGGCGTCGCAGGCGTTCGGCAAAATCGAGGCTAGCCAGCCACATTCGCCAGGCGAATCTTCGCCCGCAGCGTATGCTCCTCACCCAGCGCCAGCAAGACAGCGCACTCCAAAATGTTGCTGGCTTCCACGCAGGTCATTCTCCGCCATTCATCGTCCCCCAGGTCCGTAAGCGACGCCGCTCCCTGCCGCCACGGATTCCACACCACCGTCGTCGCCGAGTTCTCTTTCTCCGTCCGAATCGTCCGCTTCAAAGTCGGATCCAGCAGCTCCAGCGCCGCATCTGTATCCAGGTAAGCATTGTCCGTCGGCGCAGCGAAAACCACGTCACCCTGCTGGACCTTCCCGCGATTCCCATCCATGTTGTCGAGGTATTTCACCCCGTCGAGCCCGCGCACCCGAACACTCTCCGCCTCACCCACCCTGAAGTACGTATGCAGCGCCTCTTCAAAGCAGAACGGCGCATCCCCGGTGTTCGTCACAGAAAGCTCCAGGCCGAGAGCGTCTCCGATCGTCACCCGGTACACACCGCGAAACTCGTGCGGCCACCACCGTCGCGTCAATTCATCGCTGTCAATCGAGCAAACCACGGTTACGCTTCCGCGCTCATCCCCCGTGCCCTCGTCCGCAGTGATCGACTCAAGCTGCCACTCCCTGGTCCGCACGAATCCATGAGCCGGAGCCTTTGCATCGTCCGCCTTGCCTCGAAACCACGGAAAGCAAATTGGAATTCCTCCGCGAATCGCGCGCCCTTCTTCCCAATGCGAACGCTCGCTCAAAAAGATCACTTCATCGGCTCCCGCTGGCCGCCATGCAGTGACCTGCGCTCCATGCAGATAAATCTCCGCCGAAGTGGCAGGCGTGGCAACGCGAATCATCGGCAGCCCACCGTTTCCCGGCACAACCTGTGCCACGCCCGCAATCCCGAGCCGCAGATTCAAATCGTCAATTCTCAAATGCTCATCCATAACACAAAGGATACTTACGCAGGGTGCCGCAGAGCCATGGAGTCTTCAAGCCCATCTCGACGCGTCCCGTATCAAGGCGCGGCCAGGGCTTCGGGAGTTGTATTTTCCGCGACTTCCTCCTAGAATATTTGCAATTTTAGATTTGAAAGTCAGCCAATGCTACGCCTTTTCAAAGTGTACTTGTGCACCATGATCGTTCTGCTCGTCTGGACCCCAACAAGCCAAGCTTCTGCCCAGAAAACGCAGCAGACAATTCAGGAAGGAGTCGGCTGGGACCGTTTCATCGTGGGCGCCAGCATGAACTCCCTGATCGATGCCCTCGGTTTTCCCGACAAGTCTTCCTACGGCCGCTGGATGCGATGGGACAAAGCGGGTCTCAATTGCCTATTGAACGATAAGGGCGAGGCAACCGAACTTCGCTTCGAGAAAAACTTCAAAGGCGTAACTGGCAGTGGCGTAAAGTTCGGCATGTCGGCGGACCGAATCCGCAAAATCTACGGCGATGCCGGAACGATGGAGTGGCATGACGGTGGGATGAAGCTTATCTGGCCATCACGCGGTATCCTGATCTGGTTTCACGACAATACCGTGAATCAGATTGTGATTTTCAGGCCGCACACATAGAACTCGGCCTTACAAACCACTAGGTTGTCATTGACTCAAAAAGCCCAAGGTCCTGCCGCCCCTCACGCCCTCCCAGCAAACTCCCCCGTCTCCGTATAAACCTTCACCCGCTCGCCCTCCTGGATATAAAGCGGCGCCTTGATCTCCAACCCCGTCTCCAGCCTCGCCAGTTTCGTCACCTTGCCGCTCGTGTCCCCCTGGGCGCCCGCTTCGGTGTAGGTCACTTCCAGCTCCACCTTGTCCGGCAGCTCCAGTCCAATCGGGTTCCCGTTAAACTTGTTCAGCTTCACAATCGCGCCCTCCACCAGGTAATCCAGTGCGTTCGCAATCATGCCGCCCGTGAGACGCAGCGTATCAAAAGTCTCCTGATCCAGAAAGTACGATCCCTCGCCGTCACTGTAGAGATAGCTCGCCTCCACCGTCTCCAGGTCCGGCTCCTTGAACTTCTCCTGTGCCTTGAACGTCTTGTCGAAGACCGCCTGTGTCAGCAGGTTCCGCATCTTCAGCCGCACCAGCGTCTGCCCGCCCCTCGCCGTCGGCGTCGACACCTCCGCATCCAGGCAGTAATAGGGAGCATTCTCAAACTCAAAATACATCTTGCGCTTCACAGTAATCGCTTCAAGCAGTGCGGCCATAAGTCCCTCAACAATCAAGAATCTGCACCCCGCCATTCCAACCGGCCCATGGGTCCTCGTCAATTATAGGAGGGCAGCTGCGCCTCAGGCGGTACGTGCACAGGCTTTCAATACTGGAGCACTTTTCGGCGCTATCGTTTCGGGTGAGATGAAGAAGGCGCTTTGGCTCCTGGTTGTCGGGCTTTGCTGCATCTCCGAGTGTCGCTCGCAACGCCGGTGGGCCGTCCCGAAGCTGCAGGAGTTGACGCAGGCGGATGCAATCAGGAACGGGGTCGCGCACCTCTCCGTCGAAGACACCGCTCTGTTGAAGCGAGAGACGAAGAACGTAATAGAGGAGTGCGTTAAAGATCCCGGTCCATCGGATCCAGGAACGGCGACAGGCCTATTCGCTCGGCTCCGTGTTCGGCGAATCTCCCTGGGGCCTGCCTCCAGTCCGGGCCTGGTGGTCCAGGGATTTGGATCGTGCATGTGTGGAACCGTTGGCAACTGTCCATTTTGGATCATTGACGAAAAACCAAATCCCAGCGTTCTGTTGGAAGCAGAGGGTGTGCAAATTTTCGCATTTCAGCAACGCCAGACTGCCAAGAACTTCGATTTGCTTGTGGGGAGCCACAACTCAGCAACGATGACGGATCGCCGGAGATTCCGGTTTAACGGGACGAAATGTCGGTTGAATGGGTGCGCCACTAACGAACGGGAGGATGAACTCGGAAATGTACTGCATCCACCTCGCGTTACCCCTAAAAAATGCTCCTGAGAAGGTTGCCAATCTTCTGCATCCACCTTTGCCGATAATTATCCCAACAAAGCGCAAAGTGCCCCTATGACCACTCTCCAGCTCATTCATTCCCATTCCAGCTGACCCCAAAAAACGCAGACCCCCCACCCCCACTTTCGTTGACAACAAAGTGTCAAGAGGTCAATTCTCGTTGGATGTTATAAGTTGTTGGTTTTATAGAGAATATTCTGCTCTCAGATTTGCCGAATGTATTGTGCGGATTGGCTATCCTTATAGATAACCAGACAAAGTTAAGAGATGCTGCGCCGGGCGAATGAGTACGCGCTCCTCAAGCGGGAGTGCGCCGGGGCGCGGGACTGGCTGTGTCTGTTTGCTCCCGGTGTTGATGCTCGCTTCGGTGGGCTCTGGCTGCAACCACGGCCGGAGCTCACGGAGGTGTTCACGGGAAGTCTATGGCAAATTCAAAAAACTGTGGCGGCTCCTGCCGCCCTTTGCACTTCAAAAGGAGCTATCCGCATGAATCAAATCTCGAATTTATGGAATCATCCGAAGACGTCGATTGCCGGGGTGCTGATTGCGCTTGTAACTGTGGCCGGCGTGCTTTCACAACAGGGGATCAGCCTGGGATCGGCTGGCACGGGCACGGTGGTGACGCTGGTGGGCGCACTGGCGACCGCGCTGCTGGGTTTGCTGGCAAAGGACCCGGATACGAGTGCGTCGTCGAGCGGGAACACGGTGAAGCTGGGGGTGTGGATGCTGATTGCGCTGCTGCTGACTTTGCCAATGACGGCATGCTCGGGTGCAACGGTGGCGCAGGACATTGTGAACTGGACGCCGGCGTTGCAGAGCGCCGTGGTCACGGTGGATTCGACCGCCGCGCTGCTGGCGCCGCAAGATGCGCCGATCTTTGCCGCTGCGACAGTCGGGTTCGACGCGGCCTCGAACCTGCTGGTGGCGCAGGCCAAGGCTTACCTGGCCAATCCGACGGCCCCTGTTCTCCAGCAACTGCAAACCGCCGTGGTGGCCTTCCAGCAGCAGGTGAACGCATCGCTACTACAGGCGGCCAGGATCACCAACCCCGCCAGCCAACAGCAGGTACTGAACGCGATCAATGGCGTGGCGACAATCGTCATCGCGATGCTGGCGCTGGTTACGTCCATCTCC
>PMWR01000385.1 GCA_003166055.1 Acidobacteriaceae bacterium | reverse complement strand
TCGGATGAGTGTGAAAACATCCAAAACCGTGGCAATACTGCGAATGTTTCCCGCAACGCTCACGAGTCCTTCTTCCATGCCGGGATGTTTGTTGGCCAGGGTTTCAATTCGTTCGCTCACACTCCGCAGCCGGTTGATCTCCAGCAGAAGGTCCTCGAAAGTCGCAGCCATTCCCGGTTCATCGGCCGCCGAGTATCGAGTGCCCACCGGGGTCGAGACCGGCGCTGTCCTGACGTTCACCTGAAGGCGCAAATCTTCGATCAAACGCAACGTTGTTGCCTCACCGAGGAAGGTAAGAAACAGCCCGAGGAGTTGCGCAATCAGATTGATTCCGGCCTCGCCGTCCTCATTCGTGTCCGTTTGGGACTCAACTTCACTGAGGCCGCGCAAGCCTCCATTCGCCGTTACCTGCACAGCGCTGAGCTGGGGAGATTCCGACTTGGCCAGAGCCAAGGCACGAGAAGCGAGCGCCTGAAAGCCATCAATACCCACGGGTGCGCCGAGTTGCCGGCGCAGCTTCTCGTACACCCGCACCGTTGCCGGTTCGGAATGGAGCGAGGCCGTCGCCGCATCGGCTTCGGAAGCAACGAGGCTGCGGGCCAATTCACGCGTTTTATGTGGAGGAACCATCGGTTTCATTCTTTCCTAACACTCTACGCCTTCGCCTTGAGCGTGAAGCACTTATCGCTACGACACTATCATGGCGACTGTTTCCGCGGCGAGATTCCCGACGCGATTCATCCTACTCAACTGGGCGTCGTGCGATTCAAACGTACTTGAAACGTCTGGGCAAAGATGAGCAAACTTGGACAGATTGCTCCGCCATCTCCAACTACACGGCGATGGAAGACAACCACTGGGGCAATGGCATGCGCGTGCATGGCCAGCCTGAATCGCATACGATGGCTTGCATTGCTGGAATTATCCCGGCTCGTCGGGCGGCGTCCATTGACCCTGCGCGGGCTTTGAGGTCGGAGTGAGGCGGGTTATCCGGGGGCTGGAGCCCCGACTCCATTCGGATGCAGGTTGGGGCCGCATGCTTTCCCATGTCCCAAACGCGGGACATAGGGCACCCGGCATGCTATGGGGTTACGGAAAGGGCGGCGATGCGGGCGACGATGTGCTCGCGGATGATGCGGACTGTGGCGAGGACGTCCTCCCTCTCCGGCACCGCGAATTGAAAAAGAAGGTCGTAGCGATAAAACACGGAAAAATCGTTCAGGTCCCCGAGTTGCATCGGCGTCACGGGCAGGGATTCCCCCGCGGCGTCGAGCAGCTTCTTCAGCCTCGACAGATCGTGGGTCTTCTCGAAGGGAACGTTCAACTCTGCAAGCAGAGCTTTGATCAGCTTTTCCACAGCTTGCTGCGCGTGAAAGCCAAGAATGGCCTCGGGCAGGTTGTCGAGCGCCAGAGTCTGCTCATCCTCAGCGGCTTTGATGAGCAGGATCTGAGCAGGCGAATGCGAGGGGCTGTTCATAGACCACCTGACCTTCCGTGAGGATGCGGTGATAGATCGAATTGATTGAGCCGCGAAACTGTTCGGCGCAGGAGATGGTCGTCAGAACCAGATCGATGGACATGGGAATCTCATCGAGCTTGCGGCGAAGGATGCGGCGAATTGCACCGATTTCACCCTCGGCGGAGTCCGGCATCAGCACCGCAAGGTCCAGGTCGCTATCCCATTTGGCCTCTCCGCGTGGCCAGGAGCCGAAGAGGATGACCCGCGAGGGCTGCGCGACTTCGACAGCAGTCTTTACGGCCAGATCGATCTTCTCCTGGGTTGGGCTCAGGGTCTCTAGAGCAGCGCGGACTTCATCAGCGGTCAGCATCGTGGTCTCAGGGATAGTTTAGACCGATTCGGGCTCAATCCACTACAGCGGATAGTCTTGGATTGGATTTGTGGCGGGGTGAACGTCGGCGAGTCGAGGCTGCGTCTATTGATCCGGCACGGGCTTTGCGGTCGGAGTAGGGCTTAACAAGAGAGGGCGAACTGAATGCACTCGGATGACGAGCGGCGGTAATGCGCGGCATTCACGATGCGTGGGAGTGATTGGATAGGCGTTCGAGGATTCCGAGATTGCGTGCCATTCGCAAGGAGATGCGCATCGGAATGCGTTCATGCTCCCCAAGCGTGAGAACCACGTAGTTTTGCCAAAAGCGCCTTGTTTGGGAAACCTCAATTTCCTTCCACGGAATGGAGAGCGGGGGATGGCCCACACGGAATAGGAAAAGAACCGAAAGATAGAGACCATCGTCTGCATCGGTTATGCGAATGACGCTGCTGTAGTGTCCCCAGAATCGCATGTAAACGGTGTAAAAGAATGGACCCGCGCTTCGGGTTTCGCCGTAGGGCTCAGACTTTTTCCTGAATCGCCGGGAGAGCGCATACCAGCCGCTGATGAAGCTGATAAGGAGGCAAACAGAGCACCACATGGCAACAAAAAAGACTGGGTAAGCATACGGAGTGTTCACCAGAAAGTCATTTATGCGGTCTTGCAACGAGTACCTCACGGAAATGGCGCGAAGAAAAATCGCTCGCCACTTAGGTCGAACCCTTGTTTTACACGCCGACGGGGAAGGGCTTGGGGCTGGATTCGTCGGTGTTGGCGTCGGGGTTGCGCCAGCGCTCGAAGCGGCCCTGGAGCAGGCTCATCAGGCCGGTGTACCAGTAGCCGATGACGAACAGGATCAGGAACGGCGCGGTGAAGTAGTTGTGGTTGGAGAAGGTGTAGACGATGGCCAGCGCGAAGTAGCAGCCGAAGACCAGCTCGATCCAGGGTGCGAGCACCAGGCGCTTGCGGTACTTGGCGGCCTGNNTTGATGCCGAAGAGAGCCTCCATCACCGCCTTGGTGTTGGTGATGGTAAGACCGATACCCAGGGCCATGAGGAAGGGCAGATAGAGGAAGGTCTTCATCCAGGTTTTGGGGAAGAGTTCGCGCTCNNTAGAAGCGGCAGATCATGGCCGGCATGAGGAGCGCCGACATGACGACCATCAGCGGGTAGCTGAGGTTGGCGGTGAGATGGTAGACGGCTTCGATCTTTTTGCGGCGCGGCACATGGGACTTGAACATCATGGGCAGCACTTTGATGCTGGTCTGAATGAGGCCTTTGGCCCAGCGCGCCTGCTGGGTTTTGAAGGCCGTCATCTCGATGGGCAGCTCGGCGGGACATTCGACCTCGGGAAGGTACTTGAATTTCCAGCCGGCTATCTGGGACCGGTAGCTGAGGTCGGTGTCTTCAGTGAGGGTGTCGTGCTGCCAGCCGCCGCCGTCGGAGATGGCTTTGATGCGCCACATGCCGGCGGTGCCGTTGAAGTTGAAAAAGTCGCCGGTGCGGACGCGGGCTCCATGCTCCATCACGAAATGGCCGTCGAGGAGGATGGCCTCGATCTGGGTGAGCATGCTGTAGTCGCGGTTGAGGTGGGTCCAGCGGGTCTGGACCATGCCGATTTCGGGCTCGGCGAAGTGGTGGATGACTTTCATGAGCCAGTCGGTCGGGGGGACGAAGTCGGCGTCGAAGATGGCTACGAGTTCGCCTTTGGCTACCTTGAGACCTGCGTCGAGCGCGCCGGCCTTGAAACCGTAGCGGTTGGTGCGATGAATGTAGACGATGGGATGGCCCATGGCGGCGTAGCGATCGACAAGGCCGGCGGCGACTGCCTGGGTTTCGTCGGTTGAGTCGTCGAGGACCTGGATCCCGAGCTTTTCGCGGGGATACTCCATTGCGCAGACTGCTTCGAGGAGCCGGTCGATGACGAATTGCTCGTTGAAGATGGGGAGCTGCACGGTGACGAAGGGGAGCTCGTCGAAATGGCGGGGCGGATTGGGGTCGTAGTTTTTGCGGTATTTGAAGTAGAGGTAGCAGAGCGTGTAGCGATGGACGCCGTAGATGGCGAGCAGGATCATGACGGCGAAGTAGGGGATGAGCAGCGCCGCGTCAAAAGAGTTCCAGTGATAGAGGCCCTTGAAGGTCTGGTCTGTGGACTGCATTGCTTTGAAGTAGTGGATGAGACCGTTTTGGGGGGCGAGGACGAGAAGCGCGGTGAGCCGCGTGGGCAGCGTCCCGAGGAGGATGCGGGAGAGGCCGGCAACGGGATTCAGAAGGGTCACAAGCGCGGCGAACAG
>PMWR01000221.1 GCA_003166055.1 Acidobacteriaceae bacterium | reverse complement strand
GCGTTGGCCTACTGGGTCTTCTCCTTTGCCACCAGAGAAGCCGAGCGCCGCGCATTCACCCCCCAGATGGCAACATTTCTCCTGGCGGTAGCCGGCAACGCGAGGGCTACCCGCATTTCGCTGGCCGATTCGCCGACCAACGACCGGCGGGATCCAGGTGAACGATGACGCCCCCGGTCAGCACCGCGGTCCTCTCTCGCGTTCCGTAGCCTATTTTCCACATGACAAAACGGGACGGGTACTAGAGTTTGGACACTAAAACGACATAGATTACTTTAGTGCAATTCGTGGATAGGTACCAATTGTGCGAGAAAAGTGGCCGAAGTGGAAGATTTTTGTGCACAAATCGAAAAAGTTCTGTTACTAATACTTGAAGTGGGAATACCCGGTGTGCTGTATGGACCAAACAGATGGTTACCAAATCCCGGTATAAGGATCACCAATGATTTTACCTTTGCTTCAGATTATGGCGATCGCGGCGGTCGCTTTTTACCTTGGTAAATGGCGAAGCAGCGCACGCCGGCGCAATGGCCAATCATGGGACTCCCTGCTGTCACGGTTGCGTCCCGACTGGAGCGCCAGCGAATTGAGCGATCATTTCCTTTGGAAAGAAGGCCTCAATGCGACTCCCGAGGATGCCTGGCAGCGCATGCACGGCCCCCGAGGACTGTGGGTGATGTTCCAGAACGCGCAAGTCATGCTTGAAATGGCTGATTTTGCCGCCAGGAATTCAGAAGCTGTGGACCGCGTCCTCCTGGAAACCCTGCGCAGTGATGCCATGCACATTCGTCTTTGCGTGCTCATGGCCCTGGCTCAGTATGGGTTCACGCAGGCTAGTGAAGGTGTCCGCGTCAACGCGTTCCGCGCCGCTTCCATGTATACCGGCATGGCCGCAAGAATGACACAGTTGCTCCAGGAACACGCCGCCATGATCGTCCCCGACTTTGTCGCGGCGATGTAACTTCAAGCCCTCCTTAGGTAGCAAAATGCCCCGGCTTCGGCCGGGGCATTTTGCTGGTTCAGGCAAATTGTCTTCAAGCCGGGTTGGGAGCAGTAAATGTGTTGATCCGGTTATATTCCTCTTCGCTCAGCCTGAAGTGGAGCGCCGGCGCCAGTCCCTGCACCTGCTTGGCGCTGCGGCCTCCCACAATGGCAGCCGTAATCGCAGGGTGTTGCAGCGTCCAGGCCACGGCCACAACGCCGGGGCTCACTCCGTGGCCATTGCCGATCTCGCGGAGTAGTTCCACCAGCCGCAGGTTCCGGCTCAGGCGCGGCTCGTTGAACTCCGCCGCGCGCCGCCTCCAGTCATCCGCAGGAAACGCCGCGACGCGTTCCGCGGTCATCGCTCCCGTCAGGAGGCCGGAAACCATTGGCGAATAGTTGATCACGCCAATTCCGTTAGCCAGCGCAAACGGCAGTACCTCCTCCTCAATTGACCGCCGCAGCATCGAGTAGGGCGGCTGCAGGCTGGTGATCGGCGCAATCTTCTGCACCCGCTTCATCTGCTCCACTGAAAAATTCGAGACACCGATCCAGCGGATCTTGCCCTGTTCCTTGAACCGTGCCAGCGCCTCCCAACCCTCCTCGATCTCCTCTTCCGGGTCGGGCCAGTGGATCTGGTAGAGGTCGATCGTCTCCACCCCCAGTCGGCGCAGCGATCCTTCCAATTCCTCAGCCAGCGACCCGCCTTTCAGCGACCGGTAAATGGAGCGATCCTCATGCCAGCGCATCGAGCACTTGGTGAATACCAGCGGCTTGTGCGAAGTGGTTTTCAGCGCCATGCCAACCACTTCTTCCGAATGTCCCAGCCCGTAAATGGCCGCCGTGTCGATCCAATTCACGCCCTCATCGAGGGCCTGGTGGATAGCGTCAATCGATTCCCGATCATCCTGGGACCCCCATGCGAACTCCCAGTTCCCGCCGCCAATGGCCCAGGCGCCAAAGCCGATCGGCGTGAGATGAAGATCAGAACGTCCAAGAGTGTGTAGTGCAGGTGAAGCAATAGAATTCGTCATGTTCATGTAGATGTTCCTCCCAGCCGAACGACGCTCAAAACCATTTGAACACTTGAAATTCAAATCTTGCAGGCATCGTCCAGCGGAGCATCAAGCACCTCCATTGATGCTATGATTCAGTCCATGCATCAAACCGAAGGCTTGATGCGGAGTTTGAAATGAGAACAACACTGAACATTAAAGACGAGGTTCTTGAGCAAGTCAGGCAGTTTGCGGCAGCTCGTTCGATGCCAACCGGCGAGGCAGCCAGTTATCTGCTCAACCAGGCCTTGAACAAGCCGCTCGGAACCCGCATCGAAAATGGTTTCGAGGTTTTCGATGTGCCTGAAGGCAGTCCCATCGTGACCCTGGAGCACACGCTGCGTCTTGAGGACGAGCTTTGAACAAAACATGGCTGCTGGACGTGAATGTTCTGCTCGCCTGGCTTTGGCCCGCACACGAAGCCCACAAGACTGCACAAAGCTGGATTCTGCACCACCTTCAAGAACCGTGGGCATCTTGTCCAATTACCGAGATGGGGTTCTTGCGGATCGTCACCAACCGGTCATTTTCCCCGGATGCACCGAATTGGGCTGAAGCAGTCAAGATCCTGCAAAAACACACTCAAGGAAACCCGGTTCACTCTTTCTGGAAAGATTCGCTCACACTGGCTGAAATCGACCTTAGGTTGGGTGGACGAATCAACGGTCCAAACCAGATTACCGATGCGTATCTGCTGACCATGGCCGTGCAACATAAGGGGTGCTTTGTAACCTTTGACTATCGTGTCCAATTGTTGGCTCCCAAAGGAAGCGACGAGTGCGAAGCGCTTCTAATCCTGAGGCTCTGAAGCACACGTCCTCTCGACATCCGCCTCTACGCCGCGATCAAAAAAAGTCCGTCGCGCATGATCTGTTCCCGCCCCGCGTCGGTTTCCAGCCAAATGTTGAACCCCAGCCCCACCACATCGATGTGCGTTCCCGAGCGCCAAGGCGCGCCGGTGTGTTCGCCGTAGGGATTTCCGAACGCAATGTGAATCCCCGGAAACTTCTCGTCCTGCAGGATGTTGCCGATCACGCGCTCCACGCCCAGATTGGTGCCGATCGCAAACTCGCCCACGCGGTCGGAGTTCTCGTCGGTGTGCGTGTAAGCCCAGAAGTCAGCCTCAAGCTGCTTGTTCACACTCGCACAACTGACGATCCGGTTGCCCGCAATCTCAATCGTCAGCGGCGTCGCGGCCAACAGCCCATACCGCGCGCACAGCCAGTCGCCCACCACCCCATCCACCACAAAGGTGCCGTTCACCTCGCCTGGCGACGTGAAACACTCGCCGCCCGGCAGGTTGCCCCACTTCTCCGGCGAAATAATCCCCGACGTCTTGAACCACTTGTAGCCCGGATTCATATCGGCGGTAATATCCGTACCCGCCGCCGTAGTCGCGCGAATCCGCGTTGCCTTCCGCACACGCTCCAGAACCTTCTGGCTGAGCCTGTCCACAAGATTGAAGTCCGCCCTCATGCCCTGGCACATGATCTCCGGCGTAATGTTCACCATGTGCGCGTGCCGCATGTGCCGCCGGTTCACTACATCCGTCATTTGCATGCGCGAGTGCAACTCGTTGGTCTGCACCTGCACCGCAAAGATGGAGACCTGCGAAGTCTCCATATCCGCCAGCACCTGCGCCGGCATATCGATCAGCGGCCGCGGCGCCAGATCCTCCAAAAGGAAGACATTCCACTCGCAGCCCCGCTCCGCCAACTGCGCAGCCAATGCGGCGGCAATCGGCTCGGTCACGCGGTCGGTAATCAGCGTGACCTTTTCCGCCGGGTCAATGCGCAGGCAAGTGGTCACCGCCGATCGCGCGCCAGCCGCAAATTCAGCTGGGTAGTCAAGCGAAAGCAGATGCTGTGCGGTCTCAGTCATGCGTCGGGGAATTTCCTCACTCAAAAGATTCATGGCAGCACAACGCCCCACTCTGTGAGGTTACTGGAAAATTCACCAGAATGAAATGGAGGGGTCTCTACAGCCCCTCCGCCGTCTCCCGAGCCATGTAATCCACCACCGCCTTCAGGTCGTGATTGCTCTCCTCAAAAACTTTCAACTGCCGATCCGCGCCGGTTCCCGTTGCCATAATCTTCCGCACCCCATCGATCGCCTCGCGGCTACCCAGCTCATCCACCACCGGATCGATCAGCGCCAGATACTCCTCCAGCAGATCGCGCAGCGGCAACTCCTGCTGTCGGCCAAAGTCGATCAGCTTCCCATCCAGCCCATACCGCACCGCGCGAAACTTGTTCTCCATCAGCAGCGGCCGCGCATACTGGCGGAAGTCCTGGTTCGCCTCNNGCCCGCACCTCCACCGTGTCAAAGAACGGATGCGGCCGTATGTCCCACCAAATCTTCTTGGCATTGTCGATGCAGTTGGTCCGCACCAGCAGGCTGACGTAGTTCTCAAACTCCGAGTAGCTTTGAAACGCATCGGGAATCCCCGTCCTCGGAAAATTCTCAAACACCTTGGCGCGGTAGCCCTTGTAACCCGTGTTAATCCCCAGCCAGAACGGCGAATTCGTCGCCAGCGCCATGATGTGCGGCAAAAAGTACCGCATCGAATTCATGATGCGAATCGCCGCCTCGCGGTCCTCAATGCCTACGTGCACATGCAGGCCAAAGATCAGGTTGGCGCGCGCCACCAGTTGCAGGTCCTTCACCACCTGGTGGTAGCGCGGGTCGGGATAAATCTCCTGCGTCCGCCAGTCTGCAAAAGGATGCGTTGCGCCGGCCACCAGCACCAGCCCATGTTCTTTGGCCAGCTTGATCATCTCGCGGCGCAGCTCGTAAATATCCTCGCGCGCCTCGTCGATGTTGCGGCAGACGCGCGTGCCCACCTCCACCACCGAGGTGTGCATCTCCGCCTTCACCCGCTCCTGCAACCGCATCTTGCCCACGGCCAGCATCTCGGTCTCGATGTGCGAGCGCAGATCGCGGGTGACCGGGTCAATGGTCTGGTACTCCTCTTCAATGCCGAGCGAGAACGATGGGCGCATATGCGGCTCCTCAGGGGAGTGCTTTGGGAAATTGTAGACCAGATACCTGAGGTCGTTTCACGGCTTTCAGGGCAAGGTCGATGAATGAGGCGGATTTGAATGCTCGAGTAGTGCGTTATTTTGCAGGGTGTTGCTGATACTTGAGGGCGGCAAAGCCCAGCCCCGCGAAGAATAGGCCGGCCAAGATGAAAGCATCTTCCATTCCATGGAGTTCCCAATACGTGGCGATCCTGCCGTTCTGGGGATTGCTCCTCTCATAGATAACCTCCACCGACTGCCCCGCGGTGAACGCTGCCGGCCGGGAGTAGTTCGGGGAGTCGATGGCATAGTCGCGGCCATTTACTGAGTAGGCATATTCGGGAGCGTAAAGAGTATGGCCGTTGTCATCCTGCTGGTCGACGAGTTTGACGATTTTGCCCTGGGTTGTGGCGCTGCGGTGGATGAAGAGCTCAGTGTGAATCGCGAACGCGATGCCGATGGCTACAAACAGAAAGCCAAGCCACATGATCAGCTTGCATCCGAACGGGTTGGGAAGCGTCAATCGGGTCTCGATCTTTTGGGGCATGCACACACCGTACCAGACTGCGCGGTCGATGGTCGCTTGAGTTTCTGCATTTCCGTCAGAAAGAAGAGGATCGGGGCTGGAGGTTAGTGATCGGGATCAAGGGGCAGGGCATTGGAGGGGCTAATCGAGGTGTTGCAGGACCCGGCTATCTTATAGTCTGGTACAGTGTTTAAAGATTTTCGCCTTATATTCGCTTTTACGATAGAATGTCGCCAAGCGATGAACCTCTTCTCCCAACTCGCCGCCGAACCAACCCATGAGGAGCTTTTTCCCGGCGCAGTCCTGATGCGCAGCCTGGCCCTCCCGCAGGACGCTGAATTCTTCGCCGCCATTGAGACCATCCTGGCTGCCGCGCCGCTCCACCACGCATCCACACCCGGCGGCCTGCCCATGGGCGTCATGGTCTCCGACTGCGGCACGCCGGAGGCCTTTCGCCGCCGCTGGGACCCAGCCAACCAAGCCGTCAAGCGTCTCTGGCCGCCCATACCCCGCGTCCTCTATGATTTCGCTCTCCGCTGCGCCGTTCGCTCCGGCTTTCCGCTCTTTCGCCCCGACTCCTGCCACATCAACCGCTATGAGGCCGGCATCAAACTAGGCCTCCACCAGGATCGCCATGAATGCGATAGGTCCCAGCCCATCGTCTCCATCTCACTGGGTCTTGAATGCGTCTTCCAGCTCGGCGGCCTCGAGCGCACCGACCCCACCAAGCGCATCCTGCTTGAGCATGGCGATGCCATCGTCTGGGGCGGCCCATCCCGCATGCGCTTCCACGGAGTGCTACCGCTGAAGCAGGGCCATCACCCGCTCACCGGCCCCTACCGCTATAACCTCACGTTTCGCAAGATCACGGCGTGAGGGGAACGCCACCCCCCGGATAGGGTTGAGTGCTATCCGTACCATCAGTGGGTACCCCCCCTGTCCTTTTCGTAAAATACCTATTTTCATGGGGTTACGCGATGGGGACGCTCTATCTATGACATAACAAAGGAGTTATTTACAGTCGTAAGATAACAAAAGACTTAACGGATGCCTAAGGCAAACTGCGGCGAGAAGCTCGCGGGAATCTATTGTTTTCTGAGTTTCGACGAGCCACTAACCATTGTGCGCCAAACCCTTGAAATTATCGGCAAAACATCCGCGTCTTTTTCCATGGTGTTACCCTGGGCACTTCGGCGATAAATGCCAGCCACGAAGACCGTTGTGCGCAATGTATGCACGGGAATGAATGCTCTAGTTCTTTGAGTCGGAATCGGAATCCTTGGGCAGCTCGAGATAAACCAGCCCAAAGCGCGTCTTGCCGTCCTTCGCATCGCTGATGCCCACAATGCGGAAGCGCAACGGCGTGCCAGCGCGAAGCTCGTGGTCAGTCGACGAGTCCCCGCTTCCGTTCACCTCGATGTTGCCGTCCTTCTTGGCGTCGCAGGTCAACCCGCTCTTCGTCACCGTGAGCGCGCCTACCGGTTTGCCTTTGAAGCACTCCAGCACTTCGCCATAATGCGCCAGCGGCTTGCGATAGTAGTCCAGCACCTTGGCCCCGGAGTCGGTTGTCTCAAAACTCGCGGCCATCAGCGTGAAATTGAATCCCTTGAAGCTCAGGCCCAGGTTGGCCGCGGACTCGCTATCGTTTTCCTTCCACGGCTTCGCGCCAGGATAGTTGGGCAGCCCGATGTCTTTCGCAGTTGCGTGGGAGTTGGCGTGAAGATCGAGGCTGAAGCCCTTGTCCTGCGCAACGGAGGAGAGGCTGGCAGCAAGAAAAAGCGCGCCCATGGCAGTGGCACGAAGTGGGGAAACGAATCGGTTGCTCACGCGGAGGTTCTCCTTCAGACGGACCAAGCAAGATACGATCCGGTCCAAAGGAAAGTTCCGCGACCCGCCTCATACCTTTTTCGGTGTCCGCACCGCGCGAGTCCGCCACAACCTCCGCATTGTCGACATGCTTGGAATCCAAACCAGCAGGAGAAGTGATAGACCGAACACCGAAAAAAAGAGTTGCACTCCATCTACCTGAGCCTCCGGGTGAAAAAGGGCTGCCCACGCCACCGCGACGAGTTGATATACAAATATGATGCCAAACGCAGAAAGCACGACGAATGAGGCCAAAAAACAGACCAGAGCAACTCGCGGACTTAAGGACGTCGGGTCGATGGGCCGGATTCTAAGTCTCACTTGGAATGTTCCGCAGTTCCTGGAAACACCTTGGCTTTAACCCTGTTCTTCTTCGCCGCCTTCTTTTTCACCGGCTTTGCGGCCTCCGCCCCCAGAAACGCCGCCCACCTCAACTCCGGCACATGCGGCGCCTTCTTCGCCTTGGCAATCGCCAGGTCCGCCACTTCCCGCACAATCCAGTCGAAGTTCGCCTGCCCCACCGAATGCAAATCAGCATCCGGCGCGGGGTTCATGAAGTCGATGGCATATGGAATCCCATCCTCCACCGCGAATTCCACCGTGTTCAAGTCGTATCCAAGCGCCTGGCATAACTTCAGCGCATCCTGCTCCACCCGCTTCAGCAGCTTCTTGTCATACTTCGGCGGATTCTGTATATACCGCTCCGCATGCGGCCTGCGCGGGTCGTAAGGCATGATGTGCACCTTCTTCTGCCCCACCACGTAGCAGCGGAAGTACTCGTTAAACTCGACCGCTTTCTGGTAAGTCATGCACAAATCCCGCGACTGGTCGTACGCCCTGAAAAACTCCTCGCGATTGTGAATGTGGTACACATCGCGCCACCCGCCGCCATCCACCGGCTTCAGAAATCCGTGCTCGCCCACGTAGGCAAACACGCCGTCCCAATCCAGCGGGTATTCGAGATTGCGCATCGACCGGTCCGTCGTTCCCTCGGGATGTTTCTTGTGCGGCAGGATCACCGTCTTCGGCACCGCCACCCCCAGCTTTTCCGCCAGTGAATAGTTGAAAAACTTGTCGTCCGCGCTCCACCAGAACGGGTTGTTGATGATGATCGTCCCGTTCAGCGCGGCATGCTTCAAATAGGCGCGAAAGAACGGAATATCGTGCGAAATCCGATCCACGATCACCGAGTAGCGCGGAGCCTTGTCCAGGCGCACTGCGCCTGTCTCAAGAAATTCGGCCCGTATGCCGTCCAGGGCGCGCGCATTGATGTGCTCCACCAGAGAGCCGGGAAAGCTGTTTTCCATGCCGAAAAGGACCCCGATGATTTTCATGCTGCCTTGCCTCCAGTGAATCGAGCCGCTCGCCCCAAAGCCGTGCTGCCCAGGTTTTCTACGCATCCAGTGTACGGCAGACCACGCCGCAGGGCCGCATCCGGTCACGCTCTGGAAAACCCGTCATACATCGCTGTGCGCCCCCGCCGATTCACGTTACGTTCACCGCGAATTCACCGCCGCGTGAAATACCCTCTGTAGGCTGGCGTGCATGAAGACACTAAACCTTATTTGCAGAACTCTCTTTCTGGCAGGCCTCTTGTTCGCATTTTGTATCCCATCCGCAAGAGCCCAGTACGAGGATGGCAGCCTGATTGGCACCATCCATGACGCCACCGGCGCCGCGGTGCCCAACGCGGCCATCACCGCCACCAACATCAATACCGACAACGTCATCAAGGTTACCGCCAACGCCAGCGGCGACTACGAAATCCCTTCGCTGCGCGTCGGCGTGTACAACATCGAAGCCTCTGCGCCGACCTTTGCCCCGGCCGAAGCCAAAAACATCACTGTCTCGGTTGCCGGACGCCAACGCATCGACCTCACCCTCAAGGTTGGCAGTGCGGACGCAACCACCGTCGAAGTCAGCGATGTATCCCTGCAAATCGAGACCGAGACCAGCGAGCGCGGACAATCGGTTTCGGAATATCAGACCGAATCCCTGCCGTTGGTGAGCCGCAACTACTCTGACCTGCTGGCACTGGTCACGGGCTCCCGTCAGGCGCCCACCGCGGCCACCACCACCGCCGTCACCAGTTTGGTGCGCGCCGGATCGTACAACGTCAACGGCCTTCGCAGCATGTTCAACAATTTCCTGCTCGACGGCATGGACAACAATGCCTACGGCGAGAGCAACCAGGGCTTCGACAACCAGATCATTCAGCCCCCACCGGACTCCATCTCGCAATTCCTGGTGGTCACCAACAACGAGAGCGCCGAGTACGGCCGCTCCGCCGGCGCCACCATCAACGTGGCCACCAGAAGCGGCACCAACCACTTCCACTCCACGCTCTACGAATTCAATCGCAATACCGACCTCAACGCCTTCGGCTACATCAAAGCTTTCAGCGGAACCCATCCGATCGCCAAGCCCGGCTTCAATCGCAATCAGTTCGGAGTCAACTTTAACGGCCCCATCATCCCCAACAAGCTCTTCTTCTTTCTTGACTACGAAGGCTTCCGCCAGAAGCTCACCCCGTCGGTGGTGCTGACCGTCCCCACTGAGAATGAAATCAACGGCATTCTCGCCGTCGATGTGCAGGACCCATTCAGCCCCGGCACCTACTACAAGGCCGGCACGCCCATTCTCAACTCGCCCAATGCCAGCCCCATTGCCAAGCAGATTCTCAGCTTCTTCGCCGACCTGCCCGCCCAATGCCAGATTGCTCCCGGCGCCGCGGGCATCAACGCCTCCACCGGCCTCGATTCGAACGACTGCCCCACAAACGCGCCGTTTACCGACAATGCCGACAAGGGCGACCTTCGATTCGATTTCCAGCAGAGCGACAAAAGCTCGTGGTTCCTCAAAGTCAGCGATCGTAAAGAGACCGGCATCAACTTCCCCACGCTGCCCCTGCCGCTCGATGGGCAAACCAACGGCCGCATCAAGATTCTCGACCAGCAGATTGCGCTCGGCTACACCCGCCTGATGGGCACGAACAAGGTGCTCGATGCCCGCCTCGGCCTTTCGGCTACCAGGGCCGGCAAATTCACGCTCTCCATCGGCGACAACGCCATCGTCATCCCTGGCCTGCCCACCAACCCCGTTGTCGCCGGCGGCCTGCCATCCACCAGCGTCTCAGGCGGCTTTACCGCTTTTGGACGCCAGAGCACTAACCCCCAGTGGCAATATCCGTCGCTGCTCGACCCCAAGGTCAACTTCTCGTGGATCAAGGGCAGGCACTCTCTCAAATTCGGCTATGAATACGAACACATCTGGATGCAGGTGCAGGATTCCAACCCGCTCTACGGCTCTTTCACCTACGGAAAGGGCTACAGCGCCTGCCCCGCTTCAGCCGGAACGGCCTGCAACAACCCCACTGCGGCCGCGGATACCTACTGGGCCGACCTCATCTTCGGAACCACCAACAACTACGCCCTGGCTACCTACTTCCGCGCCCACCTGCTGCAAGGCATGGACAACGTCTACGCCCAGGACGACTGGCAGGTCAATCCCAAGCTGACCCTGAACCTGGGTTTGCGCTGGGAGTACGGCGCGCCCTACTCCGAGGCCTACAACAACCTCTCCAACTTCGACCCGCAGACCGTGTCCATGGTTACCCTCACGCCTGGGTTCATCGCCACCAGCAATGTCGCCCCCTACTCGGGTGGCGGCGTTTACGGCAAAACCCTGATCAATCCCTCCCTTGGCGACTACGCTCCACGCGTCGGCTTTGCCTGGGCAGTCACTCCCACAATCGCTGTCCGCTGCGGCTACGGCACCAGCTACGCCCATTACACCCGCGCCGGTTCGGGAGACATCCTGGCCATCAACGCGCCCAACGCACTGTTTGTCTCTGTCACGCAGCCCTCCACGGTCACAGCGTCCGGCTATCGCACCCTCGATCAGGGCTACCCGGCAAATCTCGCCGCCGGCTCCAACTTCAGCCCAGGTACCGACAACATCACCTACATCCCCAAAGACACCAAGGACAGCTACGTCGAGAGCTACTTCCTCAGCGTGCAGAAGGCCCTCGCCAAGAACACCCTTTTGGACATCGCCTTCGTCGGCAACCACGGCCTTAAATTGCAAGGTTTTGACAACGCCAACCAGGGCAATCCCGCGCTCGGCGTGGCCAACCCGACCAACTCCGCATTGGGCGCAGGATTCGTTCGCCCCTACCCCACCTGGGGCGGACCCGTGGGGTCCACCTACGATTACGGTGACATCACCCAGGCTCTCAACGAGTTCTACTCCCACTTCGACGCCCTGCAAGTTCGCTACGAGCAGCGCTTCGTCGATGGCCTCACACTGCTTAACTCCTTCACCTGGGCGCACTCGCTTGACAACGCCAGCGCCTCGCTCGAGGGCAACACACCCTCCCCGCAGGACGCCAACAACCTCAGCGCCGACTACGCCCAATCCGACTACAACCTGCCCGTCGCCGATATCCTCAGCCTCGTCTACGACCTGCCTGTCGGCCACGGCCGCCGCGTTCTCTCTGACGCCAGTCCCGTCCTCGACGCCATCGTCGGCGGATGGCAGATCAGCGGAGTCAACACCGCCCAGGGCGGAACTCCTTTCAATATCACCTACACCCCCAACTCAGCCAACGTCGTTTCGCCGCAGATTTCCGCCACCTATCGCGGAGCCAACGAATACCGCCCCAACAAGGTGGCCGGTGCGGATGTCGCTCTTTGCCACTCCGGCCACTCCTGCCTGGCCCAGAGAAGCGCGTCCAACGGCAGCATTCAGTACGTCAACCTCAACGCCTTCACGCTGCCCGCAACCAAAGACGCCAACGGCAACCTATTGAGCCCGTTCGGCAACGCTTCGCGCAACCCCGGCCGCACGCCCACTTTCTTCGAAACCGACTTTGACCTCAACAAGCGCTTCAATACCCCGGTCGAGGGCTTGAAGATCGAGTTCCGCGCCGAACTCTACAACATTTTCAACCACACCAACCTTTACCTGCCGGCAAGCGGTTTGGGCGGAACGCTCTCCACCGCAACCAGCATCAACAATCCCACCAGCGGTGGCACCGTTACCGGTACCTTCGAGCCGCGCATCGTCCAATTTGGCTTGAAAGTCATTTACTAACAGTTTGCCGTTCTCTCTTGGCAACCACCCGCGCGGCGCCTGCGCGCGGGTGGTTTTGTTTCCTTGAGGATGTTTTTGGCCCCTGTGATCATCCACACCGACCCCGCAATCTTGCTCCCTTATAATGGATGGCCGAGTGCCGAGCCGGACCGGACTGTGCACATCGGAGCAACCAGATAAAGTCTGTGCACCCCGGACCCATCGACGGGAATCACTTCTACGGGGGCATCCGATGAAATACCGCTTATTGACAGTCAACAGGGAGTTTGGCAGCGGCGGCGGACGAATCGCACAAAGAATTGCCGAGAGCCTTGGCTGGAAGCTGCTCGACAAGGACATCATCGACGCCATTGCTTACGCTGCCCACGTCGACCCGAGCGTCGTTCGCCGCTACGATGAGCATGTCGAATCGTGGCTGCGCCGCCTCAACCAGCAGGCCATGCGCTCCGCCGCCCTCGCTGCCGGCCTCGAACTCCGCGACAACGCCGTCTTCGATGCCGAGGAGATGGTGAAAATCTCACAGAAAATCATCGAGCAAGCCTATGCCGACGGCAACTGCGTGATCGTCGGCCGCGGCTCGCAGTGCGTTCTGCAGCACAAACCCGACGCCTATCACGTCTTCGTCTATGCCCCGCACAAGGAGCGCATCCTGCGCCTGCGCGTACGCCTGGCCAAGGGCGCCGACGTCGAGCAGCGCATCCGCACCGTCGATGGCGAACGCGCCAAGTACCTCCAGCTAAACTGGGGCAAGTACTGGCTCAATCCCCATCTCTACGACCTCATGATCTCCTCGCAAGAGGACGAAGACGTCACTGCCCGCATCATTCTGAGCGCGATGCAGAGCCAGTAAAGCAGTTGTAAGTT
>PMWR01000641.1 GCA_003166055.1 Acidobacteriaceae bacterium | reverse complement strand
TCTCCCACCCATCGAGCAAAAAGACGCTCGATGGATGGGGCACCCGCGGTTTCATCTCCCGTGGGTCGGCAAAGCCGGTGGGTGACCAAAAAAGAAACGAGGCCGTATGTTGTTGAAAATGCGCAAGGACGTCAAGGTCCGTGCCTTCCCACCCTTGCGACCGAATGCACGTCGCAAGGATGGGGCACCCGGCTTCTCCCTCCGGGAGAAAGAACGTCTGAGGCTGTTTCATCTCCCGTGGGTCAGCTTCGCCGGTGGAGGACTGAAACAGAACCCTGGAAGTATCTCAGTGGAACGAGTTTTTCCGCAGTTTGTTCAATCCCGATCCTCGATCAACAGTGGGCGGAAAACTTGCATCCAAACACATTGGAGAGCCAAAGCGTGAAAAAGCCGGCAAGCGCAACCGATCCCCTCTGGTACAAGAGCGCGATCATCTACGAGCTGCACGTCCGAGCCTTTTCCGACTCAAACGGGGACGGGATCGGGGACTTCCCCGGCTTGATCTCGCGGCTCGACTACCTGCAGGATCTCGGGATCACCTGCATTTGGCTGCTGCCGTTTTTTCCCTCGCCGTTGCGCGACGACGGCTATGACATCTCCAACTACGTCGACGTCAACCCGTCGTATGGAACCCTGGACGATTTCAAGTCGTTTCTGAAGGGCGCTCACCAGCGCAATATACAGGTCATGATCGAGCTGGTCATCAACCACACCAGCGATCAACACCCCTGGTTCAAGGCTGCCCGCATGGCGCCGGCGGGCTCGCCGCAGCGCGAGATGTATGTCTGGTCCAAAACGGACCAGCTTTACAAGGACGCCTCCATCATCTTCACCGACACGGAAAAGTCCAACTGGACCTGGGACGAGACGGCCAAGGCTTTCTACTGGCATCGCTTCTTTTCGCACCAGCCCGACCTCAACTTCGATAACCCCCTGGTGATGGAAGAGGTTCTGAAGGCCATGCGCTTCTGGCTGGACATGGGTGTCGACGCGCTACGGATGGACGCGATTGCGTACCTGGTAGAGCGCGATGGGACATCCTGCCAGAACCTGCCTGAGACACACGCTGTNNGACGAGTGCCAGATGGCCTTCCACTTTCCCCTGATGCCGCGCATTTACATGGCCCTGAGGCAAGAAGACAGCCTGCCGATTACCGACGTCATGGCCCAAACGCCGGCCATCCCCGACAACTGCCAGTGGGGTCTGTTTCTTCGCAATCACGACGAGCTTACGCTGGCGCTGGTGAGCGAGGACGAGCGCGACTACATGCACATTGCCTACTCCAACGACCCCCGCATGCGCGTCAACGGAGGTATCCGCAGGCGGCTCGCGCCACTGGTGGACAACAACCGGGGCCGCATCGAGTTGTTGAACTCGCTGCTGCTCAGCTTTCCGGGAACTCCGATCCTCTACTACGGCGACGAAATCGGCATGGGCGACAACATCTACCTGGGCGACCGCAACGGTGTACGAACCCCCATGCAATGGAATTCGGATCGTAATGCCGGTTTTTCACGGTGCGACCCTGCCCGGCTTTATCTTCCCGTTGTGATGGATCCCATCTACGGCTACCAGGTGGTCAATGTGGAGGCTGAACTCAGCGATCAGTCGAGCCTGCTGCACTGGATGCGGAAAATGATCGCGTTGCGCAAACTGTTTCAGGTCTTCGGCTGCGGCAGTTTCAGTTTTCTGAAACCGGCAAATCGCAAAGTTCTAGCCTACCTTCGCGATATCGAGCGCGGCGACGGGTCGCACGAGACCGTTCTTTGCGTGGCCAATCTCAGCCGTTTTGCGCAACCCGTGGCACTTGACCTGTCCGCCTACCGCGGCGCAGAGCCGGTGGAGATGCTCGGCTATGTGCCTTTTCCAACCATCACCGAGGCCCCTTACGTTCTTACGCTCGCTCCGTATTCGTTCTTCTGGCTCGAACTCCAGCCCCCGAATGCGAAGCCGGCATGATGCGAAGCATGCCGTAATCAGGCGGTATTCCAAGCGATTTGAGGATTGAGGTCCAACAGAAGATGGTCATTTTGAGACTGTAGAAAGATTCCGGACGGCGTAACATCCGTTTCGCGAATAGACATGGCGACAGCAGATACCATTTCCGAGATCTCCACCGTTTCGACTCAACCTGGCGCCGAACTTCTCGTCGTGCTCGCCGCCACGACGCCGGACCAGCTCGAACGTGTCCTCGCAAATCTGACCGCTGCTTTTCCAAATGAGGGTTTGCTGGTTGCTTCCCCAGAGGCGAACTCAGATGCGCTCCCTACCGACGCTTATCCGTCTCTCCGCCTGGTCACCATTCCCGCGACGAGCACCTCCTGGACCCTCACCGCCGCCGATTTTGTCAATGCATACCAGGTCGCCGAAAAGAACGAGGCACGCGCCATCCTCCTGCTGAGTCCGGAGTCTGGTTCGTTCAGTTCGTCGGCGCTCCGCGACATGGCTCATGCCGTTCTCAGCGCCCCCACCGACCTCACGGTCGCCTGTTACGATCTGGCGCCGCACGCCGGCCTGGTCAACTCCGCCATTCTTTATCCGCTTACGCGCGCGCTGTTCGCCTCACGCGTGCGGTTTCCACTGGCTGTCGATCTCGGTCTCTCGCGGCGCATGGCTGAACGGCTTGCAGGCGTGGCCCAGCGTTTCGCCGCAAACGGCCAGAGCGAGACGCCCCTCTGGCCGGTCAGCGAGGCTGCGGTTGCCGGGTTCACGATCGACCAATTCGACGTTGGTTTCCGGGTTCAGTCGCATTCAACGGGACCGGACTTCAACACCATCTTCCCCCTGGTTACCGGAGCGCTGTTTTGCGATATCGATGCGAAGGCGGCGTTCTGGCAGCGTTTCCGTCCATTGCCGCCCGCACGCAACGCGAGACCTATGCCGCCAGCATCCTCCAGCGATGGAGCCGTTGAGATTGCCCCAATGCTGCAGGCATTTCGGCTGGCCTATACAAACCTTCAGGAAATCTGGTCACTTGTTCTGCCGCCGCAGTCGCTGCTGGGGCTCAAGCGACTGGCTGCAACCGACGGCGCGGAGTTCCGCATGCCCGACAGCCTCTGGGCTCGAATTGTGTATGACTTTGTGCTGGCCCACCGGCTCCGCACCATCAACCGCGGCCATCTTCTCGGCGCGCTTATCCCGCTTTACCTTGCATGGGTTGCAAGCCACATTAACATCACTGCTTCGGGCGCCGACCCTGAGAGTCCTATTGAGGCCGTCGCTCAAGCTTTCGAGGCGGAAAGAGTCTACATGGTCTCGCGCTGGCGATGGCCGGACCGGTTCAACCCATGAGGGAAGGCCGAATCAAGGGCGTTTCCAGCACCCGGCAAGAGATTCGATGAAAGGAGTGAGTCCTATGCTCAACGTTCTTACTACTGTTATCCAGTCAAGCACAAACCAGCCCGCGCAATCCTCCTATGGCGAGAACGCATCGACCTGGCACCACATGTCCGATGCGCTTCATCAGTCGCTCAACCGCGTGCTTTCGCTGCTTATCGCGATCCTGCCCGGTATCCTGGCCTTCATTGTTGCGCTGGTTGTGCTTACGCTGATCGGGATGGTTCTTTCAGCGCTTTTGCGACGGGGACTGACCGCTACCAAATTCGATGAGCACCTGGCGCGTGGACGCGGGAATGTCGATTGGGCGCCATCGACTTCACCCACTGTGCTGATTGCACGCGCCTCTTTCTGGGTATGCGTTCTGCTCGGACTTATCATCGGCGTGTCGGCCTTCGACGCTTCCTACGCATCGGCCACGATCGTAACGAACTCGCTGCTGCCGTACCTTACCCGCGTCGTGGGCGCCGTATTTCTGTTTATCGCGGGAACTCTCGCCGCTCGCTACCTGGCGCGTTCAGTGCTCATCGAAGCAGTGAATGCTCAACTCCACTACGCACGCTTTCTTTCGCTGGGCATCAAATGGCTCACGCTCGTATTTACCGCAGCCACGGTCCTTGACCATCTTCAGATCGGCGGCCATGTAGCTGTGCTGGCCTTTGGCATTCTCTTCGGCGGCATCGTGCTCACACTTGCGCTCGCCGTGGGCCTGGGCTCCCGCGATCTGGTCAGCCGCTCTCTTGAAAGCCACGTTGAACATCCCAACGAGAGCGGATTTGCAACCCCCACCAGCCCAACCGTTGGCGCGAACGATACGATCCGCCATTTCTGAGGACTTCAGCGCGGCAATGGTAGGCGTGGATATCGGGCAGGGAAGACATATTGGTTCAGAGAAGTCTCGAAATCAAAATGGAGGATGGCGGAGATTGTTGCCGTGCTTTCAGCAAGTTGGCTCGTTCTTTCAAATGCTTCATTCGTTCACAGGCTGAATGATGGACATCAGGAAACAGGATGTTCCAAATTGCTCAGGGAATCAGGAGCATTTTGTATAGAACAGAACAGTAAGGGGTAACGATGGAGTTCTTTCGCATGCGATTGATTCTCGCACTGGTGGCGGGAATTACGTTGATCTCAGTTGCCTCGACCTATTTCGAGGTGCTGACGCACAAGCACGCTCTGCGGCTGGAACTGGAGCGCAGGACCGCCTTGCTGAGCAAAAGCATGCAATTGGAGATGGAGACAGTGGTGGCCGGCGGCCAACCGGGCGAGATTGCGGCCGATGCAGCGCGGCTGCGATCGCAGAATGAGGCGTTGGGATTGGCCGTGTATGACATGCAGGGCCGGCTGGCGACGGCGTCGGGACCTGGAGGGATTTTCGGAGCGCTTCCGCGCGGCCCATTGGATAAGGCCATTCAACAGGGTCTTGACTCGTTCGCGTTTGGCCACCTGGACAATCAGCAGTGGCTGGAAGAAGCGATTCCCCTTCGTGTGGATGGGCACATAGCGGGAGCGCTGGTGGTTCTGGAGGATGCCGGCTCGATTCGCGCGGAGGGTACGCGGGTGTGGCAGCAGAGCTTCTGGCGGATCGCCGCATTTGTTCTGTTGATTCTTGGCGTGACACTGCTGATGGTCCGCTGGTTTCTGATGCGGCCCATGATGCGGGTGGCGGATCGGCTCAGGCGATTGCGCATGGGGCAATCCGAGGATCTTGCGGACGACAGCCTGGAGGAGATGAGCCTCTTCACTCCGCTGGCCCGCGAAGTTGAGTCGATGGCCGAGAGCCTGATAGAGGCGCGTGCCGCCGCTGAAACCGAAGCCCGACTGCGGGACGCCGGCGAGCACCAATGGACGGCGGAGCGGCTGGCGGTGCATATTCGGGAGCGCTTTGGTTCAAGCCGCATCTTTGTGTTGTCGAACCGCGAGCCATATACGCATGTGCTTCAGGGGCGCGAGACGGTATGCGTGGTTCCTCCCAGCGGCCTGGTGACGGCGATCGAGCCGGTGTTACGGGCGTGTGACGGCGTGTGGGTGGCGCACGGCAGCGGCAGCGAGGACGCGACGGTGGTTGACGAATTCGATCATATTCGCGTGCCGCCCGACGATCCCCGCTACACGCTGCGCAGGGTCTGGCTTTCAAGCGAGGAAGAGGCGGGCTACTATGACGGCTTTGCCAACGAGGGGCTGTGGCCACTGTGCCATATTGCGCACACCCGGCCCATCTTCCGCGCTTCAGACTGGGAGTGCTACCAGCGCGTCAATGAGAAATTTGCGGCGGCGTTGCTTGAGGAGATGGAGGGCAGCGACAACCCCGTTGTCTTTGTTCAGGACTACCACTTCGCGCTGGTGCCGCGGCTCATCAAAGCAGCGCGTCCAGACGTGCGTGTAGCTATCTTCTGGCACATTCCCTGGCCCAATCCGGAGTCCTTCGGCATCTGCCCGTGGCAGTCGAAGCTTCTGGAAGGGTTGCTGGGCGCGGACCTGATCGGATTCCACATCCCGCTGCACTGTAATAATTTTCTGTCCACCGTAGACCGGGTACTGGAGTCGCGGACCGACCGCGAACACATGACTGCCCGCCGGGATGGGCACATCACCGCAGTACGCCCCTATCCGGTGAGCGTGGCTCTGGACGACAAAAAGCCGGAGCGATGGACGCCGAGAACTTCTCGCGAGGAACTGTGCAAAGAGTTCGGCCTGCGATGCGAATCTTTGATCGTCGGCGTGGACCGCATGGACTATACCAAAGGGGTCGTTGAGCGGTTGATGGCTGTCGAGAAGTTTCTCGAGGAGCATCCTTTCCACCTGGAGCGACTGACCATGGTGCAGATTGCCGCGCCGAGCCGGACGCGCATTCCCAGCTATGCGAAGCTGCAGCGGCAGGTTGAGGAAACCGTGGAGCGGATCAACGAGCGCTTCCAGACGGGCCATTGGAAGCCGATATTGCTGATCGAGCGGCAGACCAGTCATGCGGATGTGGATCGGTGGTACCGCGCGGCGGATGTGTGCCTGGTGACCTCGCTTCACGATGGAATGAACCTTGTTGCCAAGGAGTATGTCGCGGCGCACGACGACGAGGACGGTGTGCTGGTGCTGAGCAAGTTCACGGGAGCGGCAACTGAGTTGCTGGATGCTCTGATTGTGAATCCCTATGACATTGAAGGTGTGGCCGAGGCCATTCATCAGGGCCTGGATATGAGCCGGAGTGAGCGGCGCACCAGGATGCAACGGATGCGCCGCCATATCATGGACCACAATGTCTATGGCTGGGCTGCCGGCATTCTGGGCGATTTGCGCGAACTCCGGATGGAGAGCGCGGGTGCAAGCGATCAGGCCCATGCGTGGCCAGTAGCCAAATCGACCCATGAAATGGAACATCGAAAGATGGCTTGAGTAAATGGGCGTTCGCAGAAGCGCATCGTGCATGCCCAGCGGTTGGCCCCTGGTATGCGAGCGATGCTAACCTGTTGGTAGGGTGACTTCAGCCTAAATTGGCCCCGTAGCTCAGGTGGATAGAGCAACGGTTTCCTAAACCGCAGGTCGGAAGTTCGAATCTTCCCGGGGTCACCATTTTCTACTGAGAAGCAGGTCCTTCGACTGCGTTTGACGCAAAATGCGCGTCAAACTCCGCTCAGGATGACGGCTTTTTTCTCTTTTGACTTCGCACTCATGGCCGGTTATAAATGTTGATGTCATGGAAAATGGTTCCATGAGACTACGGCTGCTCCGTTGAGGGGCAGCGCAATTCACCATGGCAATCGCCAGGATGCTCGGGAAGGCGGTGAAACTCCGCCACTGCCCCGCAACTGTGAGCGCACTTGTCCCGTTCGGCGTCCCATTTTTATTGGCTCGTCGAATGAGGGCAGGATTTCAGTCAGGGTTGTTCCGCCGGACGCGGAGGGACCCAGGAAACCACTGGAGGCGAGTGATTCAGCTCGTCGCTGGGAAGGTGGCTGAAGGAAGCGCAAGTCAGGAGACCGGTCCTAGGCGCCCTTACCCGCTTGCGTTCCGAGGGGAACGAAGGAGCTTATGATGGCTATCTCCGCATTCCGGCGCGGATTACCGCGCCGCGCATTCACCCAAATACTTGCTGCTTTTTTGCTGGCCGCGTTTGCCGCGGTGTGCCCGGCTGCGTCGGTCCGCGGTGTTGTGACGGATGCTTCCGGCGCCAAGGTGACCGGCGCCAACGTGGTTCTTCTCAGCAATGGAAAGGTTGTCGGTTCCACGATCTCCGGGGCCGACGGGAGCTTTCAAATAACGACGGGAACCACCGGCAGGTTTTACCTGGTGGTTTCAGCGTCCACTTTTCGCCAACTGGAGACGCCGGGCTTTTACGCCGGAGCTCTGGATAACATCGAGCGCAACGTTGTGATGGAACCGCAGTGGGTGAGGGAATCGATTGTGGTGACGGCAACCGGAACGCCCACGCCGCAGCCGCAGACGAGCGCGGCGACGAGCGTGATTGGCCCTCAGGAGCTGGCCCTGCAAAGTGAGCTGGCGGACTCGCTGCGGATGATGCCGGGTACGTTTGTTGTGCAGGCTGGTCAGATGGGCGCGCAGACATCGCTGTTTGTCCGCGGCGGCGATTCAGACGACAACAAGATTCTGCTGGACGGCGTGAGCGTAGGCGATCTGGGCGGCCAATTCGATTTTGGAACGCTGGCTACGACGGCGATGGAGCGGGCAGAGGTGTATCGCGGGCCCGATTCGAACTTGTACGGCGCGGATGCGGAGAGCAGCGTTGTGAGCTTGGTTACAGCGCACGGCACAACGAGTTTCCCTTCGCTGCTTTTTCAGGGAGACGCGGGTAATTTCAATACATCGCGCGAAGAACTGGAAGTGGCAGGCGCGTACAACAAGTTCGATTACCTGGGCGCGTTCAGCTGGCTGCAGACGGGCAATGCCTTGCCGAGGGATGAGTATCACGTGGCGACCACGGCGGCCAACGTGGGCTGGCAGCCCAACGGGAATTGGCAGATTCGCGGGACGCTGCATTATGGCGTGGATGCAACCGGAGTTCCCGATGCCTGGGATTTTTATCATGTGGCGAATAACGCGACGGAGAAGGACCAGGACATCTTCATGAGCGCGTCGGTGGATAACCAGACGACGCCGGACTTTCATAACAGCATTCGCTATGGCCTGACGCGGAAGCGCGAGCAGTATGACATGTGGGCGCAGGAAGGCAGCGGGACCTTCGACGGTTACTACGACAGCTTTGGTTACCCGGTCACCATCACCGGCGCCAATGGTTCTTCGGTGAGCGGACAGGCGCTGCTGGATTACTTCAACTACACGGGAGTGTGGCCCGAGGGATACCAGCTGGTTTCGAACCGGGATCAGATTGGGTATCAGGGCGATATGAGCTTTACTCCCCACCTGGTCGGCAGCATTGGCTTTCATTATGAGGATGAGCGCGGCGCGGAACCGGGGAGCACGACCTATACGCCGGTGGAGCGGACCAACTACGACTACATTGCGGCGGTGCATGGGGACTTCAAGAGCCGCTTCTTCTATACGCTGGGCGGCAGCCTGGAGCACTACTCGCTGTTTGGGACGCAGACCTCGCCCCGCGCGGGACTGACGTATTACGTGCTGAAGCCGAAGCCGGGCATTTTCGCCGGGACACGCGTGCTGTTCAACTTTGGCGATGCGGTGCGCGAGCCCGCGCTGACGGATCAGTTCTACTCGCTGTATAACTTTCTGCTGACGGCACAAGGCGGCCCGGCTGCGATCGAGGAGTTCCGCATCACTCCGCTGGCTGCTCCGTATGCGCGCACCTATGAGGGCGGCGTGGAGCAGGCGTTCTTCAGCCAAAGGTTGATCTTTCGCACCAGCTTCTTTCACAACGAGTTTGGACGCCAGATTGAGTACATTGGACTCGACCTGGTTCCCGAATTGCTGCCCAACCTGACTCCGGCCGAGCAAAACAGCCTCGAAGCAGAATTGGTGGCGGATGGAGCGTATGGGGCCGACATCAACTCGGAGGCGTACCGGGCGCTGGGTGTGGAGACGACGGTGGAAGGCGGCATCGGGCGCAGCATCTTCATGCGCGGTGGATACACCTACCTGGATGGTGTGATACAGCGGTCGTTTGCCAACGATGAACTGTCGTCGGGTGTTCCAATTCCGACGTATGAGGGCGTTCCGANNCTCGGCGTTTGTCAGCCGCTCGGACGACTCGGATTACCTGGGCGGTGAAGATCTGAATGGCGGGAACAGCCTGCTGTTGCCTAATCGGAATCTGGATGCGTCTTATGCCAAGCTGGATCTGGGCGGGAGTTTTCAGTTGTTCTCGTGGATGGGCATCTACGCGCAGGCGCAGAACCTGACCAGCAGTCAGCACATTGCGCCGATTGGATATCCGAGCCTGCCGTTCAATTTCAGGGCAGGTCTGAAGTTTCAGTGGGGGCCGGGAAGCGGGCATTGATTGAGTGAGATTTTGAAACGAAGAAGCCGCGCGGTGGGCGCGGCTTCTTCGTGTTGCGTCGTTGAAACTGGATCCAAAAGGTTGGGTCCCGAACCGCAGATCCTTCGACTCACCACCCCCGAGCTCCACCCCAAAGAGCAAAGACCGCTCTTTGGGGACCCCGG